>NZ_KV818338.1:81894-114641 GCF_001814885.1 Corynebacterium sp. HMSC068G04
TGAGGCAACAGAGCCATCATTCAAAAACACCTATCCGGCTTTCCAGCCGCTTAAAGACGACTCCCACGCCGAGGTGCCTGCAGGCCCCGAGCCCACCGTTCCCGGTGGCTCCGCTCCAGAAGGACAAGCAGGCGCACAGCAGCAAGCTGCACAACAGCAGGCACCACAAACGACGCCTCCCCACCTTCAGGGAGTAGAGCCCGGACAGTACGTCATGCCACCTGGAAGCAGGAAAACCATTGAATCCGCGCGCATTGGTTCAATCAACCACATCCACGAGCAGCTGCCAGAGAAGCAGATCAATGGCGCAAAGGTCGATGTCTTCGGCACCCCTGCCACGGTATGCCAGACAGGTGATGGCTACAACATCACCTACATCCTCGCAGGGCCGAATACCAGCTGCGACTTTGCCCGCTCAACTGCCGGCCACCTTATGGGGCTCACCATAAGCTCTTTGGAGGATCTACGCGGATACGTCCCACCACAAATCTCGGTCACCAGTCCGGTTACCCACCAATCCTACGACCTCGCATGTAAGACCGACGAGCGCGAGATCATCCGTTGTACCGGCGGTAACAACGCCGAAATCATGATCGTGTAGCACCCACGCTAAAGAAGTAAAGCGCTAAGCCACGTGCATGGCTTAGCGCTTTTCGTTGTACCCCGTACGGGATTTGAACCCGTGTTACCGGCGTGAGAGGCCGGCGTCCTAGGCCGCTAGACGAACGGGGCTCGCTTAGCTGTCCGTTGCGGACTTGCTAAACACTATAGGATCCCCAAAAGGTTGCACAAATCGGCACGTAGAAGCACCTTTTACACAGATAAAATCCCGAACCTCGTTGCCGCTTTCGGCTGCGATGGAAACATTGGCTCTCAAGGCCTGGGCGCGGATCGAATCAGTGGTTATTCCGCTGGCGTGCCGTGGGCTGCTGGGGCCGGAGCACTTGTTAGTCATCGCTAGAGGTTCGGGAGGACACGTGCGCTAACAGCATGTGGTGCAAGGCTCCTACTTCGCTCGAGTGTTGGCTTTAAGAAGTTGTGGATTATGGCGATGCCGCCTAGTACTATCTGCTAGAGTCGCGTCGGCGATAGTGATGATTTTCAGCTTCCGCCATCCGCTCTCCTTTCTGTCGGGAATGCGTTGTACCTGCAGTGTATGACCAGAAAAGGCATACCGGTAGGACTTAGACCAATTGGACACTGGTTCACCCCCTGGTACTCCTGCGACTTTCCCGACTACCTCGCCGAAGTTCCTAGCCGGTATGGGGTAGAACCAGACCACTCAGATCGTGCGAGCAACCCACCCCTTTACTTGCCATCGTTGCAACCATTAGACTTGCATTAGATGCAAATAAGGGAGTCAGGTTATGAACAACGAACTCAAAGTCATTGACGAAGTTCAACAACGCACCACCTGGACACAGAGTTGGTGGGCGGTAGCAGTTGTAGCGCTCGGCGTCGGTAGCAGTCTTGCGCTATCCAAGCTGTCCTGGTGGTACACACTCGCAATCCTCATACCGACGTTCATTCTCGGCTTCCTCCTTAAGCACAAAATCGTGAACCCCTTCGTGCGCCTTGATCCCAACATGGGGCCAAGCAACGATCGTGCGACCTGGTCACGAGTACTACTGCCCGGTGCAATGATTTTCTCCACCACTCCGACACCTGATACATGGCCATGGATGATTACCAGTGGGGTCGTGGTTTCAGCAGCGACCGCTTGGATGCTCTACGAGAACAGCAACGCAGCCGTGAAGGGTATTAATGCCTAGGTACGATTCACAGGCTCCCGAGTTGGACCCAGTCATCCACCCGATTAACCGCCTCAGAATCTGCGCTGCGCTCTACTCCGCCGGCGCCACCGCAGGCCGGCAAATGAGGTACAGCAAGCTCGCCGAGTTCACCGAGCTCCCCGCCGATACGCTGTCCAAACAGCTAAAGTACCTCGAGGATCACGGCTACATTAGCCGCACCCGAGAGTACGGTTCTACCCGCGCGAAGGACGCCGTGTGGGTCGCGCTCACGGAGGCGGGCGCACAGGCTTACGTGCAGCACGTGGAGGCGCTTAAAGCTATGACTGAGGGACTATAGACTGTGCAGCCACCGCGTGATGCGATCCCCCAGCTGTGGAAACTCGGTATAGCCGTCACTCTCAAGGAAATGTCCAGCGTCGTGGATAGTGATGGGTGCGGCTGAGAGGGCGTCGGCAAGCTGCTGTGTGAGGGCGGGGTCTACTAGGACATCGTTGGTGGACACGAAGACCTCTGTGTGAGCGATGTGGGGCTTGACAGCAGGCACGTCGATGCGAGCCTGGCCAATGAACTCGTCAAGCTCTGGGATGACGCGAAGCTTCTCCACAAACCCAGAGACAATGAAGAGCCCAGGAAGCTCCCACTCGCCCTCCAAGGCCGTGAGATAGTGCAGCAGCGCGGTGCCGCCTAGGCTATGCGTGATGATGCCGGTATTAGCGTTTGGACGCCCAATATCGTTGCGTATCGCCTCTACCCACTCATCGAGCTTTGGAGCGTTCGGTTCCGGCAGCGCGATGGTTCGAACGGTGTGGCCATCGGCGGTCAACAGGCGCTCTAGCCACGGGAACCAGTGACTGTCTGGGCTGGCTTGGTATCCATGAACAATGTAGAAGTGCATGGTCGCCAATGATACGAAAAAAGAGTGGCAAGCTCATTGTGCTTGCCACTCTGTGGTGGTACCCCGTACGGGATTTGAACCCGTGTTACCGGCGTGAGAGGCCGGCGTCCTAGGCCGCTAGACGAACGGGGCTTAGAACTGTGACGACTTATTGCGAAGTGCTGCTGCACCTTGCGCAGTTATCACTGCTGGCCTACCAGGACTCGAACCTAGAATGACGGTACCAGAAACCGTTGTGTTGCCAATTACACCATAGGCCATTATCGCTTCGAACTAGCTCGGGGCTTTAACCCCTCGCTGCTCGCTGCAACGGTTTATAACTATATCCAGCACTACCGATACACACAAATCGCCAGGCCAGAAAGCATTTTCGGGGCGTTAGGAGTGACACCTAACGCCCCGAAATTACAGCTCTGTGAGACTGCCCAGGAGGACTACTCAGCGCTCCACGGCGCGAGCGCCTGCGCAGCCTTGAGTCGAGTCAGCGTGGACTCCTTGCCCAGCAACTCCATGGACTCAAACAGCGGCGGGGAGACCTGCTGACCAGAGATAGCTACACGCAGGGCACCGTAGGCCTTGCGGGGCTTGAGGCCGAGGTCGTCGATAAGCGCGGCGGAGAGAACCTTCTCAATCTCCTCCGTCTTCCACTCTCCGAGCTCCTCCAGCTTGGCGATGGAAACCTCCAGCGGCTGGACCGCATCCTCCTTGAGGTTCTTCCGGGCCGCCTTCTCATCCAGCTCCAGTTCGGCGTCCGGCGTGGTGAGGAAGGACATGAGGCCATAGGCGTCGGACAGCGTCTTGATGCGGGTTTGCACCAGATCTGCGGCGAAAGCGAACTTCTCCTCCGGATAGTCCGCCGGGAAGTCGGTGTACTCGGTGAGATAGTCGCGCAGGCGCTGCGCAAAGTCTGCCGGCTCCAGCAAGCGAATGTGATCCGCATTGATAGCCTCGAGCTTCTTCTGGTCGAAGCGAGCAGGGTTCCCCAACACGTCGTGGACGTCGAAGTTGGCGATGAGCTCGTCGACGGAGAAGATGTCCTGGTCCGCAGACAGGGACCAGCCCAACAGCGACAGGTAGTTGAGCATTCCCTCCGGGATGATGCCGTTGTCACGGTGATTGAACAGGTTGGACTGCGGGTCACGCTTGGACAGCTTCTTGTTCCCCTCACCCATCACGAAGGGCAGGTGGCCAAACTCAGGCGTCTTCTTGGCAATGCCGAGCTCCACGAGCGCCTCGTAGAGGGCGAGCTGGCGCGGCGTGGAAGACAGGAGGTCCTCTCCGCGCAAAACGTGGGTAACTCCCATAAGCGCATCGTCGACCGGGTTAACCAGGGTGTAGAGCGGCGCACCGTTCGAGCGCGCCACGACGTAGTCCGGCTGGGTCTCCGACTTGAAGGTCATCTCACCGCGCACCAGGTCGGTCCAGGACCAATCCTTGTCCGGCATGCGCAGGCGCCAGACCGGCTTGCGGCCCTCCGCCTCGAAAGCGTCGATCTGCTCCTGGGTGAGGTCGCGGTCGAAGTTGTCGTAGCCCAGCTGCGGGTCGCGGCCGGCTGCCTTGTGGCGCTCCTGCACCTCTTCGTTGGTGGAGTAGGCCGGATAGACGTAGCCGCCATCCTTCAGCTTCTGCAGGACGTCGGCGTAGATGTCCATGCGCTGCGACTGGCGGTAAGGCTCGTCCGGGCCGCCGACGTTGACTCCTTCATCCCAGCCGAGGCCAAGCCAGTTCAGGGAGTCGATGATGGCCTGGTAGGACTCCTCGGAGTCACGGGCAGCATCGGTGTCCTCGATGCGGAAGATCAGCGTACCGCCAGTGTGGCGGGCATAAGCCCAGTTGAACAGAGCCGTGCGGACCATGCCCACGTGGGGCGTGCCGGTGGGTGAAGGGCAAAAACGGACGCGGACGTCGGATGTTTTTTCAGTCATGCCCACCATCGTAGTTCAGCGCCGCATCGCCGCACCGCCCGCCCCACTTGGGGGTAGTTGAACTCCGTTTCCACTAAGGCTGAGCAGCACCTTTTCCTCACACTTAACGGTACTGGTTTCCATTACCTATAGTGAATTCTCGTTCAAGAACTGAAGAAAGGTCTCCCATCGTGGTTCGTACCCGCTACGCGGCTCTGCTTACGTGCGCCGCACTCCTCGCCTCTCCCGCCACCGCCGTTGCCGGTCCCGACGACGGCAAGCACGTGGCCACCCAAACGCACATCGACTCCCCCAAGGCATTTTGGGAGGGTAATTCTCTGACCCTCAAAAGCCATTCTGCAGAAAGCGACCACGACTTGGCCGACACCGTCACCTGGGTGGGCAAAGGCTGGGACCAGAACGGAACCAACCAATACCAGTTCACGGTCCCTGAGGACCCTGCACTTTCCTTCCTCGGAAAGGCTGGCACGACCTACTACATGGCACCCGCCCGCGTACAGGGCAGCCTGGACCCAGTGTGGATGGGCTTCGGTGCGGACACCGAGCTGCCTGTTGATGACTTCCGCGACAACATCGCTTCTCTCGACCTCCTCAGCGTTGATGGCCCCGGCGAGGTAGAGATGTTTGGCTACTACCCCGGCCCCGGCGGCCTGCAGCGCTTCTTCGGAACCACCGAGGGTGCCCCGCATTCTGCCTGGCTGACGAGCGGCACGCACACCCACAACTACACCGTCTTCACCAAGCCTGGGCGCTACCAGCTGACCTACCGCACCACCGCGCGCGACAAGGACGGCAAGCTCATCGCTTCCGCACCGACCACCACCTCCATCCAGGTGGGCGGTCAACGTCCGGCTGCCGATCCAACACCGTCACTCAAGGAGCGGTTCGACAAGGCCACCGCGGGAGATGCCAGCGCACAGGACTACCGGTTGACCATCGCTCCGAAGAAGTCCGGAGACAAGGACGGGGATGAGCGCCTCTCCTCCATCGACTTCACCGGCGGCAGCAACGGCACGCTCACGCTGCTGATCGACGGCTACTTCCTCACCGATCTGCCCGTGAAAGACGGTCAAGCACACTTCGATGAGTTCCTAGGCCCAGAGTCCTCCACGATCCAGGCTGTCTACACCCCGGAGGACGGCAGCCCGCGCTGGATCTCCGAGGAGCTCGCCTACTCAGAGAACGCCGAGCTTTCCACCACCTCGAAGAAGTCTGCGGAGTCCTGGGCAGAGACCACCAACCCCCGCCAGCTCTCCTCCGATCAAGAGGTTTCGGTATCTAACCCGGAGCTGTCCGCGCGGGCCATTCCGGAGGGCGAGGACGCAACACGCATCATCGTTGAGGCCGCCGATAAGAAGCTCGAAGGCTACGTCCATGGTGGCTTCTTCAGCAAGGGCAGCGAGCTTCCCGACGTGGAATTCGACGGGGTCATCAGCAACGGCCGCGCGGAGTTTGTGGTCGGCGCAGACGCAAGCTTCAACGGCAATACCGTGCGCCTGGATATCCTCCCGCACCCGAGCATCAAGCAAGATTCCGGAAGCATCACGCTCACCGAGAACTTCTCCTTTGGGCAGAAATACGAGGGCCGCGGCGCACTCGGCACAACCTCCAAGGCCCCTTCCACCAGCCCGGACAACAACACCAAGCCAGAGGCAGGAAAGTACACCGGTACGTGCGTTGACAAGGCGGTGCTCGACCATGGCCACGTCGATATCGCTGTCACTCGTGACGGCGATAAGTTCCGCCCCCGCCTCAAGGACGAGACGGCCATCGTAGACAAGAAGACTGTCGAGCGCCCGCTTGATGACGTTGTCCTCGCCATCCACAACAATGCCCTGCGCCCCCGCCCGGAGGCGCTCAAGGGCAAAGACTTCGACTACCTGGGCGAGGATAAGTTCTTCCTGCTCCCCCAAACCCAAGAGCAGAGCATCATCTGGCCGGGTTATAACACCCAGGCGCTTGACTACCAGGACTACAAAGACGGCACGGTCACCCTCAACATCAAGCCCGTTGAGATGCCCGACGGCGCACAGGTGGGCCTATTCACCACCGAAGGGTTGGGCAAGGGCTTTACTCCCTTGATCAACTCCGCCGAAGGTGACTACTCCATTGAGACCACCTTCGCCTCCCACACCCACACCAACTGGGCGTTTACGAAGCCGGGCATGTACAAGCTCGAGGTCAGCTACTCGGCTACCACTACAGACGGAAAAGAGATCACCTCTGAACCGCAGACGCTCACCGTGGCCGCCGGCGACGCCGCGATCAAGGACTGCGTGAGCGCGAAGGACGGTAACGAGGGCGGAAACAAGGGCGGAAACAAGGGCGAGGGCAACGACAAGCCCGGCAGCACCAAGCCGAACGACAACAAATCCAGCGGCGAGAAGAACATGAAATCTTCTATGCCCAAACTCGAGGGTTTGTGGGGCCTCGTGCTTCCCGTTGTCTTGGCCATCGTGTTCCAAGGTTTCCTCAACTTCTACAACAACCACCGCGGCCAGATTGAGTCTCGCCTCAACGGCTTGCTTCATCGCTAGAAAGGACACCGCGTGCACCGCACCACAGAACTGCACAGAGTCACTGCTGCCCTCTGCGCCATCGCCGTGGCGCTGGCAGTTGTCTTCACGGGCCATCCGGCCCCGGCCCGCGCCGATGGCGAGGTTTTCGACACCGGGCACGTTGACGCCTTCTATGTCTCCGCACCCGGCGGTGAGCTCACCTTGTCAATGAAGGAAGACATCACCGGTAGCGGTGTCGTCCGCCCGGGCAACGATGTCACCCTCAAAGTGGCCGAGGAGGCCTGGAGCGAGGCCACCGAGGGCATCGATGGAATTGGCGTACCGACGTATTACCTCCCCCAGACCCAGGACAGTTCGCTGCTCTGGCCGGGATGGGATACCCAGTCTGCACAATCGGCTGGCTACACCGACATCAACTTCGAGTTCGTTGAGGTCACCGGCCCCGGTGATATCTTCGTCTTCGAAACGGCAGGCTTCGGAGATATCCAGCCTGTCACCGACGCCGGCGCGCTGGACCTGGTGTCCGGGGACGTCATCAACCAGGCCTACCCGGCACACCGACACGTCAACTGGGCTTTTAGCGAACCCGGTATCTACACCATGACGGTGCAGGCAGAATCCAATGGGGACACGAGTAACCAGGTCACCTATACCTGGGACGTCGGTGATGCAGAAGCCACGCCCCGGGAAGAAGAAACGGATACGGACCACGGTGCTGAGAGCTCTGCTGAGCTCGACGACGTCACCCTGGGCGAGGCCTCTTCCGACGAACCTGCTTCTTCTAACTCGGGCTCACGCTCTGGGGACGGAAGCTCCGGAGGCGCTACCCGCGGTGCGGCGTCGGCTGCGGGAACCAAGGCCGCAGAACAACAGGCACAGGACAAGAATCGAAAAGACCGCTCAGAGCGCAAGGAAAGGAAGGAGCGCAAGCCTGCCCGCGTAGCCGACAAAACCACGCCAGCCGCGGAGAACGTGGACACGGTCGCTGCCGCCGGCTATTACGACAGCGGGCAAAACCTACTGCCGTGGGGCATCGGAATCTTGGGCCTTGGCATGCTCGTGCTTGGCTTGGCGCTAGCACGTCTCGCACTCATTAAGGGCCGCGACTAATGCCGCACGGAGTACGCACCCGGACGCACCCCATCGCGCTACTCTCGGCGGTGCTTATTGGCGCGTCCACGCTCAGTGGTTGCGCGAGCACCGCCAATGGGGACGATGCGAAGCTCAAGGTGGTGGCGACGACGCCGATTCTGGGGGACGTCGCCAAGCACGTGGCCGGGGACGACGCCGCGGTGACCACGTTGATTCCCGCGGGCAAGGACCCACACACCTTTGAGCCGAGCTTGCGCTCGGTGCGGGATGTCGCCAACGCGGATGTGCTGCTGGCCAATGGGTTTCTCCTCGAGCCGCAGAACCTGCTGAAGACGCTGCGGGAATCATCGGATGTTCCGGTCACCGAGGTAGCGGACCAAGCGTCCACGCGCGGGGCCCGTCTCGTGCCGCTGGTGGAAAACGTTGCCCTCGATGCCGTCTGGCTGGGGTTGCGTGTGCGCAATGCCCAGCCGGGTACAACGAGCGTAACCATGAGCCTGCTCGATGCCGAGGGGCCAGGCGATGTTGCGGCTTACGTCGTATCCACGTTTGGTACGCCCGAAGCACTCTTTAACACGGCTGATGGTCTGGACGAACGCGACGATTCCACGACGCTGCCGGCCAACGCCCACACGCACGTCTCGTGGGCCTTCACCAAGCCGGGCATATACCGTCTCACTTTTGGCGCAACGGATAGCTCCCCGCAGGAATTCACGGTGGCCGTGGGCGTACAGCCACCTGATGGAATGACCTCCCTGGATTCGGGACACGTAGATATCACCGCGGACTTGTCCACGGGCGAGCTCGATTTGGAGGATCAAGGCGAAGGTTTCGACCCGCGCACCACGGCGTTGAGCATTCCCAACTCCACCCTGCAGCAGATTCCGCCGGATCCTGCGTACCGCTTCCTAGGGCGCCCAGGTGACGAGACCTACCTGCTGCCGCAGGCGGTCCTGGGCAAGCACATCCACGGTGAGGTTGACCCGCACCTGTGGCACAACGCGGCCAACGGCATCAGCTATGCCGAGGTCATCGCCGAGCAGCTGGCCGTGGCGGATCCGTCCCACGGCGCGGACTATCGGGAGCGCGCTCAGGACTACATCGAGCAGTTGCACGACGCGGACGCGGAGGTGCGGCGGCTCATCGAAGACATCCCGGAGCGCAACCGGCACTTGGTCACACCTCATCACGGCTATGCCTACCTGGAACAAGGTTATGGCCTTGATATTGCGGGATTCGTCACTCCCAACCCGGCCATCGAGCCTTCACCGCGGGACGTCATCGCCCTGCGCCGCACGTTGGAGAATCTCCGCCTGCCCGCGGTCTTCGTCGAACCTACTCAACAGGCCAGCGCCGATGTCATCCGTGAGGCTGCCGAATCCCTTGGGATCGCGGTCTGCCCCATCTACGGCGACACTCTCGATGACACCGTCCCCACGTATCTCGACCTGTTGCGATTCAACGCACACTCACTCAACCGCTGCTTAGGCAGCACCACGAAGGAAACTCATGTCTAATCGCACCATCCACACACTAGGCACGTCCCTGGCGGCAACACTGACCGCTGCGGCGCTGGCTTTCGCACCGGTGACCGCGTGGGCCGGTGATCTGGCCCAGGTCGTGAGCGCCGATGAAGAGGTCGCCACACCTGGAACAGAGGCCACCATCGACCACGGTCACGTGGACCTCGGGCTGTTGCTTGTCGACGGGCAAGCCCAGTTCCTCGCCCGCGACGATTCAGCAGCCACGCCGGTGTGGCGTGATCCTGCTGACGTAGTCTTCGACGTCGGCGACAATGCCCAACTCACCCTTCCGGAGGACAAAGCCTTTTCCTTTGTCGGCGCCGAGCCCGGATCGCAGGTGTGGGTCGTTCCCCAAACAGAACAAGCCGACGTGCCGTGGCTGGGCTGGAATACCCAGGCGCCCTCGCTAACGGACAACGTTGACCGCGGCCTCACCATGGAGTTCTTGGGCCACCAAGGGCCGGGCGAGTTCTCGCTGTTCCTGCAAAACGGTGGCTTCGAAGAACCGCAGCTGCTGTGGTCCACCGCGACCGGGGCCACGGACGGTTTCTGGGTGGACCTGGGCACGCACACGCACGCTAACTGGGTATTTAGCGAACCCGGCATCCACCAGGTTCGGGTGCGCATGAGCGGGCAAGGCGCGGGCGAGAGCGCCGGGAGCGATGTCGCTGCCGAGGCCACGTTGACCTTTGCTGTCGGTGCAGGCACCGACGTCGCGCAGGCGCACGCCGCGCAGTGGGATCCGAGCGCCGTGTCCTCGGATGCCTCGGCGGGCGCCGCGGTGCCGGTGTGGGTCTGGGCACTCGCCGGTGCGGGCCTACTCGTCCTCGTCGGGGCTGTGTTTGCGGTGCTACGCGCGAAAGGCGGGCGCCGTGGCTAATCCCTTCATCTCAATCAACGACCTGGCAGTATCGCTTTCTGGCCGCCAGGTCATCGACGGCGCATGCTTCGACGTCAACCCCGGCGAGTTTATTGGGCTTCTCGGGCCGAACGGAGCCGGTAAGACCACGCTGATGCGCGCCGTTCTGGGGCTGGTTCCCTTCACCGGCACCATCGACGTCACCACCTCGTTGGGCTACGTTCCGCAGCGCCACGACGTGGAGTGGGACTTCCCCATCAGCGTGGCCAAGGCGGTGCTCAGCGGGCGCACGGGAATGGTGGGCTGGTTCCGGCGGCCGGGCCGGGCTGACAAGGAGGCTGCCCGCCGCGCCATCGAGTTGACCAATTTGGAAGAGTTCGCCCAGCGACCCATCGCGCAGCTGTCCGGCGGCCAACGCCAGCGCGTCCTCATCGCCCGCGCTCTGGCCTGCGAGCCCGAGGTGCTGCTTCTCGACGAACCCTTCACCGGACTCGACGCTCCCAACACCGAGGAGCTACTGACTCTTTTCCAGAAACTTACCGACCAGGGAAGCAGCGTGGTCATGTCCACGCACAACCTCTCCGAGGCCGCGCATTCGTGTTCGCGACTGGTGCTCTTTAACCGGGGGATCGTCGCGGACGGGCCCGCTGAGGACCTGCGCCTGACGCCGCAGCCGTGGAGCGAGACCTTCGGGGTATCGGCCTCCTCACCGCTGCTCTCTGCGATTGGGGTGGCGGCATGATCGACATTTCGCTTGTTGAGTTCTTCCAGGACCTGGCCAACCCGCACCTGGACTTTTTGGCCCGCGCGGTCGGCATCTCCATCCTCGCTGCAATCGTGTGCGGGGTGGTGGGGTGCTACGTCGTACTGCGCGGGATGGCCTTTATCGGCGATGCCGTCTCCCACGCGGTGTTCCCGGGTCTGGCTATCGCTTTCGTGCTCCAGGGCTCAGTGCTGCTCGGCGGCGCTGTGGCGGGCTGCACCGTCGCCGTGCTCATCGCGTGCTTCTCCCAGCGCCGCACGGTCCGCGAGGACTCGGTCATCGGTATCTTCTTCGCCGCATCCTTTGCGCTTGGCATGGTCATTATCTCCCGAGTGGAGGGCTATACGGCCTCGCTCACGAGCTTCCTCTTCGGATCGCTGACGGGTGTCTCCCGTGCAGATCTCTACACCGCGTTCACCGTCACGGTGCTCATCGTTGGGGCCGTGGTCTTGCTCGGCCCCCAGCTCACCGCCACGTGCTTGGACAAAGAGACCGCCCGCGCGATGGGACTGCCCGTCTTTGCTCTAGACATCGTGCTCTACCTCTGCGTGACCGGCGCGGTGGTCATCTCTGTGGGCACCATCGGCAACGTCCTCGTGCTCGCCCTACTCATTACCCCGGCGGCCACGGCGCGGCTGCTCTGTGACTCGCTGGGGTCGATGATGATCGCCTCCGCGGCCATCGGTTCGCTCGGCAGCTTCTTCGGCATCTATCTGGCGTGGGCCATCGATCTTCCCGCTGGGGCGACCATCGTACTGCTGCTTACTGCTTGCTTCCTCGCGGCGTGGGCGCTGTCCCCTCTTCTGCATTCTCGTCGTGCCACGGCGTCCTCCCCGCACCCATCTGAATCAAAGGAGTCCCTGTCCGCATGAATATCCGTCCCCTAACCTTGACTGCTGCCGCCGCTATCGCCCTGAGCTCGCCGACGATGATTGCTTCTGCAGCGCCCGCTGTTGCCGCGGAGCGCGCAGGCGAGTCCTCCTGCGATGCCAGCTCCCTGCATGCCTTTAGCCGCGGACACCAAGACCTCGCGCTGGTGGGAAATTCTGGCGATATCTCCTTCATCGCCCGCGACGATGAGTCCGGCAAGGACTACGATTCCGGCGAGTTCTACGTGGAGGTCGGCAGCAATGCCGCCTTCGATGAGTCAGCCGGAAGCGATATCCCGTCGAGTGGTTGGCAGATCCCCCAAACCCAAGACCCGGCAATCCCCTGGCTTGGTTTCAACACCAGCTACCTCGACCCGGCAACGGCCGAGGGCGCTACCCTGTCGCTAACGCTGCACAGCGCACCGGAAGGCGGACGTATGGTGGGATTCCAAAACTCCCTGGGTGCAGCGCCCACCGTCCTCTTTGATTCGGAAGACCCAGACATCACCTGGGACTACCCCGATCACTTCCACAGCCACACCGGGATCATTTTCACCGAGCCAGGCGCCTATGCCGCAACCTTCACGTTTACGCTCAACGATGGCTCGGAGCATTCCATCGACGTTCCTTTCCTCGTAGGTGAAGCGGAGCCCGACGAGGTGTGTCAACTGGATTGGGGTGCCAGTGCCGGCGCTGGGCAGGGCTCTGGTTCTGGCAGCGCGAAGAACCGCCCGCAGCAGTTGGCCAAGGAGATCAACGACACCTCTAAGTCCATCGCTCAGTTAGACAAGACGATGGATAAAACCTTCAAGGAGGCCGAGGCCGTCCTCAACGGCGCGCAGCCCTCCACGTCCAGAGACGCCAAAGACTCGAAGCAGTCTGAGCGCTCCGCGCGAAGCACCGAAAAGAAGCCGGCCGCAGATGCTTCTGAAAGAAGCCAACGTCCTGAGACGCAGGGCCAGCGCGCCCCACAGAACGGATCATCCCACACTGTGGAACAACAGAGAGATTCCACACATCGGAACACCTCGAACGGGCGCTCTGCTACTCGCGCGAAAGAGTCCGGGAATACCGCGGCGCCCAAGAAGGAACGAAGCACCAAGCATACCGCCGCGGCGCAGCGCCCCGCCCCAAGCACGGAGGAACAGCAGGCTGGAACCGCAAACATCCAGGCTATGAGCTATGGCGCACCGATGGCCGGCTTCTGGGCGGGCTTCCTTGCGGGCATGGGTTCCCTTGCGCTTCTCCTCGGTATCGGGCTGTTCATCGCTGTGCAGTTCTTCCGCCCGCGCAACCGCGACTAGTCCCCTAGGGGCGGTCACCCCGCATAAGGAGTGGATCTGGTTTCGGTAAGAAGGAAAGAAGGAACTAGAGTTATTCCTTATGTGTGAAAACAGACCCTCCACCGCCCCCGACTTCCTCCTGTCCCGCGCGACGGGGTCTGTGCGTACCCAAGGTTCGGCTGCGACCTTCAGCGATGTCGATGCCGCCGTAGCCGAGCTGCGTGCCGGCACGGTCCCGATGATCGTCGGAGCGCTTCCCTTCCACAAGGGAGATCCAGCCGCCTTGACAGTCCCGCGCAGCATCATCCGCGAGGACGGCCCGCTCGAGCCACATGCCTACTACCGCAGCGGCACGCTCAACGCGCGGGTTACCGGTTTCGATCCGGAACCGGAGGAACACCTTCGCCGCATTGAAGCAGCCATCGCCACGATCGAGGCGTCGAAGTTGGACAAGGTAGTCCTCGCCCGCGCCGTTGACATTGAGTTCCACGCCCCTGTCGATCCGCTCCTCGTCGCCGCACGGCTGATCGACCTATCCTCCCATCGCGATGGTTTCATCGCCGACCTCACCCCGGCGGGGCGACCCGGAGCGATGCTCGTGGGCTCTTCCCCGGAGGTGCTCATCAAAAAGCAGGGTTCAACAGTCACGGCCTTCCCCTTGGCCGGATCCGCGCCCCGGCAGTCGGATAAAGCACGCGACATCATGGCAGGTCAGGACCTGCACAATTCCGAGAAGGATTTGCGCGAGCATGCCTTCGTGGTCGACCACATCCGCCGCATCCTGCAGCCGCTGTGCGCGACTCTCGACGCCCCCGCCTCGCCCCAGCTCACCTCCACCAATGAGATGTGGCATCTGGGCACCCCGATTGCGGGAACCCTCAAGGACTCCAGCATTACGGCACTGGAGCTGGCCGAGTTGGTTTACCCCACCCCAGCTATTTGCGGCACCCCCACCGAAGCTGCACAGGCGCTCATCGAGACTGCTGAGACCGACCGCGGCTTCTACGCCGGCGCGGTGGGCTGGTGCGATGATTCCGGCGACGGCGAATACATGGTGGCCATCCGCTGCGCGGAGGTCGCGGGCGATGGCCTGTCCGCCCGCGCTTGGGCGGGCGGTGGAATCGTCGTGGATTCCGACCCAGCGGCCGAGCTTCAGGAAACCACAGCGAAGCTGCGCACCATTCTCCGCGCGCTCAACCTCTAGAGCAGCGCCTAAGCGCGCTCGATCGGGTTCTTCAAGCTACCTACGCCGGGGATCTCAATTTCGATGGTATCGCCCGGCACCATCGGCGCCGTGCCAGCCGGGGATCCGGTGGTGATGACATCGCCCGGCAGCAGGGTGTAGGACTGCGAGATCTCAGCGATAATATCGCCCATCTTCACGATCATCTGGTCGGTGTTGGAGTCCTGCTTCTGCTCACGCTTGCCATCGTGCGTGAGGTAGGCGTTAATCTTCTGGTCATCGAGATTGATGCAGTCCAAGTCCGTCTCAATCCACGGGCCCAGCGGGCAGAAGGTGTCGATGCCCTTCGCACGTGCCCACTGGCCATCCTGGAACTGCAGGTCACGCGAAGAAACATCGTTACAGATCGTGTAGCCAACGACGTGATCGCGCCACTTCTCTGGATCAATATTCTTTGACACCTTGGAGATCACCACGGCGAGCTCACCCTCGAACTCAACGTTGGTGGCGAACTCCGGAATCTTGATGGGCGCACCCGGGCCAATGACCGCGGTGGAAGGCTTGATGAAGATCGTCGGCGGCAGGTGCTCGGCAGACTCCTTGAAGACCTCCGCCACGTGGTCGGCGTAGTTGCGGCCGAGCGCTACGACCTTGGTCGGCAGGGTCGGCGCCAACAAGCGCACCTCACTCAGCGGCCACTCGCGGCCAGTGGGCTCCGGCGGCGTAAACGGTGTGCCGGAAATTTCCTTGGCCACCAGCTGATCCAGCGGGGCGTCGGCGGGACCATCGATGATGGCAAAACAGATACCTTCGGTGTGAGCAATTCGTCCTAAACGCATAACGGCCATACTACTCGCAAGGATTTTTAACACACGATCAGGGGTCTGCAGTAAAGGTTGCAAAGGAAGCGTTGTCTATCTCAGCGCTGGACGACGTCCCCCAGGGTCACCGCTCGCGTGCTCCCCCGCTGCGCTAGGTATAGCTCTGCGCAAGCCAGGGCGTCGCTGAGCGCATTGTGGCTGCCATAGCGCGGCAGACCATAGCGCTCACGGACTCGGGGAAGGCGTAGGTCCTCGCCGCGCGGGTAGGTGCCCATGCGCTCCATGTGGCGCCGCTCCAACGCAAAGGTATCCACCACGCTCAGCCGCGGGCGCTCTCCGAACACCGCGCGCGATGCCGCCTCAATGAATCCCACCTCCAGCGCTGAGAAGTGTGCGAGCAACGCGCGTCCCTGCACCGCCTGGCGCAACTGCTCCATGGCGCTCTCCAGCTCCTCTCCGGCGTCGATGACGTTTTGGGTCAGCAGGTGGACATGCGAGTCGTCGGCCACCTGCGCACCGCGCACCACGATATAGCCAGCACCGGATAAGTCGATGGTTCTGCCATTAACCGGAACCCAGCCAATAGAGACGATCTTCCCCGTGCGGGGGTTAAGGCTGGTCGTCTCCATGTCCACGGCCAACAAGCCCACGTCATCAAGGGGTGTGGTGCGCGGGGGCGCGCCCCAGTCCGCCCGGCGGCTCCAGCGATTCCACATCTAGATATTCCTCACCGGGTATTTGGTCGCGAGGGCATTCTGCATCGACTTGATCGCCCGGAAGGCATCGCGCAGGTGCTCGCGTTCCATGCGCCCCAGGCTCTTGGGGCCGATGTTGTAATTGGGCTGCTGTCCCTCGCGCAGCTGGTGGGCTTGGTGTTGGAAGGAGAGGGAGCGTAGGTAATCAAAGGCGTCGAGAAGCTCCTGCGCCCCCTGGTGGCTCACCGCGTTACCGGCGGCTTCTCTGAGACGCTGGCGGGTATCCACCACCGTCGAGCCGGAAGCCAAGGCGAAGAGCCGGGCCATCTGCACGATTCCGGCGGTCCCGCCCTTCTTGATGTCGAGGGTGTTGGCGTAGTCGCCATCGCGCTCCACCACGAGCCCCCGGAAGAAGGTCAGCGGCGGCTCGCGGCGCGCTGCCAAGCTGGCCAGGTGCGCGTGCAAGCGAGTTGCCCCTTTACCCATTTCTACGGCAGCAGTGTGGACTTCTCGGCCCAGCCCCTCGCTGCCATAGAGGACACGGAAATCGAAGAAGATCTGCGCGTTGAGCAGAGCCTCCGGTTGGGGCTCCCGGATCCACCTACGGAAGGTATCGATCCAGTGGGTCCGGGTCATCCGCCATTCTTCGTTCATCGCCATCATGTTGCCGGGGCAGAGAACTTGGCCGGCGTCGGCAAGCCCTTGGCAGACGAAGGAGCTCATCCGCGCGAAGTAGTCGCCGTGTACCGCGGCATCGTAGTCATCAGCGAGAACCAGAGCATTGTCCTGATCCGAGGCTAGCGCCATTTCCCGGCGGCCCTGCGAACCGACGGCCACGAAGGCATACTCGACCGGCGGGGGTCCGAGTTCCTCCTCGGCTAGCGTGCACAGTCGGCGGGCCACTGCATCGGCGGCGAGCGTGACCAGGCTGGAGGCTTCCGCCGGGGTGGAGCCACGCTCCACGTAACGCCCGGCCAGGCGCGTGGCTTCCTGAAAAGCGCCACGAAGCTCAGCGGCACTGCTGCGCCGTGAGAGATCCGCGGTGAGGTAAAGCGGGTCGTTATGGAGCAGGCGCGTAACGTCCGACTGCGTGACGATGCCCTGCAATGCGCCCTCGGTGACCACCGGCAGGTGGTGGATGCCTCGTTCGGCCATGTGCAGCAGCGCCTCCATGGCGGGGGCATCGGCAGATACCGTCAGCGGGTTGGGCGTCATGATCTCCCCCACCGCCTGGCCAGGATCGCGGTGAACGGCGAGCACGCGGGAGCGCAGATCGCGGTCCGTCACGATGCCCTTAAGGCGGGTGCCGTTCTGGTTCCCGGGCTCCACGACGAGGAGCGAGGACACACTCCGGTCAGTCATCATGCCAGCGGCTTCCGCGATCGTGGTGGTGGGCGGAGCGGTGAGCACGTCGGTGCGGATAAGGTCCTGCAGCGGCGTACGGAGAACATCCGTCGGTGCGGAATCGGACAGCTCGCGGGCTGCTGCTCGGATCTGGCGCGACTTGGCCGAAAAGAACCGTGCGATGTCTGGGTTGCGTTGGGCGCACTCGCTAAAAGCGTGCTGCGGCAGGGTGAAGACCAGACTGTCTTCGACGGCGACCATCTCATAGACGGAAACCGGCTCACCCTGCAGCGTGGAATAGCCGAAGGTCAGCCCGGGTTCGCGCCGATCGAGGAGGACGCCATCCTCTCCCAGAACATCTATTGCCCCGGTGCGGATGATGTGGAGAAAAGCATTCTCCTCCCCGAGCCGGACGGGGACATCCCCGCGGCGCAGGTAGATCATGCTCAGCTGTGCAGACAACGCGGTGAGCTCTTCCTCCGGCAGGCGGGAGAAAGGCTCGTGCTGGGCGAGGAAGCTAGTGACCTCGTCTATTTCGACGCTCATGCGCCAACCATACAGTGCTAGGCGCTCAGCGCGGAGGCGATTCGGTCACCAATTTCGGTGGTCTTTGGCTGTGCATCCCCACGGGAGGAGACGTCGGCAGCAACGGCCTCTTCAATGCGCACAGCGTTGTCCTCGTCACCGAGGTGGCGCAGCAGCATCGCGGCCGAGAGGATCGCCGCGGTCGGGTCCGCAATCCCCTTGCCCGCGATGTCCGGGGCAGAACCGTGGACAGGCTCGAACATGGAGGGATTCGCACCGGAGGCGTCAATGTTTCCGGAGGCGGCCAAGCCGATGCCACCGGTAACAGCACCGGCCAGGTCAGTCAGGATGTCACCAAAGAGGTTATCGGTCACGATGACGTCGTAACGCGCGGGATCGGTGACCATGTAGATGGTTGCGGCATCGATGTGGTTATAGTCCACGGTGACCTCCGGGAACTCCTGTGCCACCTCGTTCACGGTGCGCTGCCACAGCCCACCGGCATTGACCAAAACGTTGGTCTTGTGCACCAGCGTGACGTGCTTGCGGCGGGACATCGCGCGTTGGAAGGCATCGCGCACCACGCGCTCAACGCCGTAGCGGGTGTTTTGGGAAACCTCCGAGGCCACCTCGTGCTCGGTGCCCTCGCGCAGAGTTCCTCCGTTACCGCAGTACAGCCCTTCGGTGCCCTCGCGCACGACGACGAAGTCGATATCGCCCGGGTTCGCCAACGGCGAGGTAGACGTCGGGTACAACTTGGAGGGGCGCAGGTTAACGTGGTGGTCGAGCGCAAAACGCATCTTCAGCAGCAGGCCGCGCTCCAAGACGCCGGGCGGAACCTCACCGGGGGCGCCAATCGCACCGAGCAGGATGGCGTCGTGCTCGCGCAGGGAGGCCAGGTCGGCGTCGGTAAGCAGCTCTCCGTTGCGCAGGTAGCGTCGAGCACCCAGGTCGTAGTCGGTCACCTCGATGTCCTCGCGCACCGCGCGCAGAACCTTGAGCGCTTCCGCGGTTACCTCGGGGCCAATGCCGTCGCCGCCAATCACTGCAAGTTTCATTTTGTGGGATTCCTTTCTCACATATTGGATACTTGAGAGAGTACCACCCTCGAGCCCTCCATGAAGCCGAAACCCCCTGAAGAACCATGACTGGCTCTGCAGGGGGGCGGTGGACTCCACTCAGGTGCGGTGTAGATTAGGCATCCAAATCGAGCTGGTGACAGGTAGCCCCCAGCGCCGAGTTGATCTCCTCGACGAGCTCCTCTGGTACCTCGCGCTCGACGCGCAGAATGAGCACAGCGTCGGAGGCGTCCTTGCCCTGGGTCAAGGCGGCGGCGACAATGTTGATGCCGGCAGAGCCCAGCTTGGTACCCACGGTACCCAGCGCGCCCGGGGCATCCTTGTAGGAGAAGAAGAGGTTGCGGCCGGTAGCGCGCATATCGACGCCGCGGCCGTTGATGCGGATAATCTTCTCCACCCCGTCAATGCCGGTCAAGGCACCGGTCAGCTGCGATACCTTGCCGTTGGGGCCAATCACCCTGACGCGCACCGAAGAACGGTGGCCCTTCGACTCCACGTTGGTCTTCACGTCCACGGTCACTCCGCGGCTTTCGGCGATCTTCATTGCGTTAACGAAGGTGACAGCCTCCGAGACCACGCCGGAAAACAGTCCGCGAACAGCAGACAGACCAAGAGCCGAGACATCCTCGTTGGCCAGCTCACCGCAGGCCTCGACCTCCACGGCAACCGGTGCAGCATCCAGCAGGTTGCCGGCTACCAGGCCCAGCTTGCGGGTCAGGTCCAACCAGCCGGCGACCTCCTCGCCGACCCGTCCGCCTTCAACGTTGACGGCATCCGCGACGAACTCGCCGGCCAGCGCCTTCAGCACGGAGGCGGCGACGTCGGTACCGGCGCGGTCCTGCGCTTCGACCGTGGATGCACCCAAGTGCGGGGACACGGTAACTTGCGGAAGCTCAAACAGCGGGGAGTCCGTGCAGGGCTCGGAAGCATAGACATCGAAGCCTGCACCGCGGTGGTGGCCGGACTTGATGGAGGCAGCCAGGGCTGCTTCATCGACGAGGCCGCCGCGGGCGGCGTTAATGATGATCTGGCCCTTCTTGGCCTGCGCCAAAAGCTCGGCATCGAACATGCCGGCGGTCTCCGGGGTCTTGGGCAGGTGGATCGTCACAAAGTCAGAGCGGGACATGAGCTCCTCAAGGCTCACCAGCTCCACGCCCAGCGCCGCCGCACGGGCCGGGTTGGCATAAGGATCGTGCGCGATGATGGTGGTCTCAAAGGCCGCCAGGCGCTGGGCAAAGAGCTGGCCGATGTGGCCGAAGCCCACGATGCCGATGGTCTTGCCATAGATCTCGACGCCTTTAAAGGACGAGCGCTTCCACTCGCCTTGGCGCAGCGACTGATCCGCCGCCGGGACTTGGCGCGCGGTGGCGAGAAGCAGTGCGATGGCCTGCTCGCAGGCGGAGTGGATGTTGGAGGTCGGCGCGTTGACAACCATGACGCCACGCTCGGTAGCAGCGGGGATATCAACGTTGTCCAAGCCAACGCCGGCACGGCCGACGATCTTCAGGTTCTCTGCGGCGGCCAAAACCTCCGCGTCCACGGTCGTGGCGGAGCGGACGAGGAGCGCATCGGCCTCAGGCACTGCGGCGAGAAGCTCCTCACGGTTTGGGCCATCAACCCAGCGAACCTCAACGGTGTCACCGAGGGCATCAACAGTGGATTCGGCAAGCTTATCGGCGATAAGTACGACCGGCTTCGACATAACTTCCTTTACTAGTCAGAATTGGAGATGCCGAGAAGTGTAGTTTATTCTTTCCAGCCCTGAGTGATTTTATGCGTGAATTCTGTCACTGAACCGAATTCCGGTCCGAGGGCCACGATAGGCCCCTCCGACAACCCTGCCGTTATCGCCGCGCCGGCCTTCGTCGCCGACGGATCTGGCTCGGTCATGACGAAGACCGTGCCACCGTAGGCGGTGGCGTTGACCACGTTGGCTAGGGGGCTTTCCGCGGTCGCCACAATCACCGGCGCCATTTGTGCGTCGCGGCGCGCCTGGGCTGGAATAGCCGGCATCTTTTCCTTCGTTATGTGCTGCGGCAGGGGCTCCCAGGCGGCCTTGAGCTCCGTCTTCGTAGAGGAATCCAAGCGCGCAATGTTGTCAACCATGCGCTCGCGTTTCATGACTACCTTCGACGTGAAGCGAAAAGCGGTGTACTCCCCCAGCGCCTTGGTGTTTCCTGGGTCATGGATAACTTCAAGTTGCCCGTTCTGGCTGGCCCACGGAACGTTACCGATAACGAGGAGCTGGTCTACGTCGAGATCAGTGAGCAGCTGTGAAATCTGCGGGCGAATCGACGCATCGTACGTCACCATGGGCACGCGCTGCGACACGCTCAACGTCGCCGCGCGCAGGGCCGCGGCATCCGTCTCTTCGGCGAGGATCAGCGTATTGCTCTCCTTGAAGAACAAGCGCGCAGAGTCTATGCCCCAGCGGTCCCCCACCACGGTGACCTCGTTGGCGAATTGGGGGTCGATAAGCCGCAAGCGGTTCTCCTCGCTCGCGCGGGCCAGGTCGATGTCCGCTTCGGGGAGGGCGGTGATGTCCTGCGTGAGGATCGGCTCGCCCCGCCCCAGCGAGGAACAGCCCGCAGCGCCCAGGGCCGTCACGACTAGTAGCAGCGCTACAGGCACGACCTGTAGCGCACGTGGAGAAGGAACCTTAACGCGCAAAGGCCTGCGGGCCCTCCTCGCCGCCGGAAAGGTTCGCCTCATCCACGTCGCGCACCACCTGCTTGTTGAGTGCATATTCGACGATGCCGACAAAGCGCTCGCGGCGATCGGCGAAGAACTGGTGCGCGGTCTTCGCAGTCAGCAGCTCCGGATCTAAGTCGTGGGAGGCCAACACACTATCGAACTCGGCATCCTCCATGATCGACTTTGACTGCACGCGCGGCAGGTAGCGCTCGGGCGAATGCCCGTCCAGAACCACCTCGGTGCGCTTGCCCATCGGTGTGCGGTTGAGCACGGAGTTCGCCAGCACGCCGCTGATACCGTGGCGCTCGCACCAGCGAAGCGGGAAGACCGGGAAGAATCCCGGCTGCAGCTCCTCGAAGCTATGGCGGTTGAAGGCGCGCCCCGTCCGCCAATCCTTGGCGCCGCGTGCCATGAGCAGAGCGTAGAGGCCGTGCCATACGCCGTCGTTCTCCCCCACGGACAGCAAGCGGGACTCGCGGAAGGAAGCATCGCGCACCGTCTTCGGAACGCTCTCGGTATCGCCGGCAACCCAGCTGGTCACCTCGTCGACATCACGGGCAGCGCGCAGCTTGACGGCCGAGGAGCCGTAAAGCTCACCGAAGACACCGCTCCAGAACCACTGGTTGAGGCGGTCCCAGGCGTCTTGGGTAGATAGCACGCCCTTCTTCTCAGCCAGACGTGCCAGGATGACCGCCAGCGGGATAATCTGCTCGGAATAAGGCACCTGCTCCAGGGACAGGATGCAGCGCTCAGCCAAGAACTCGGCGACCTCACGGAAGGTAATCACGAGGGTCTCCGCGGCCTTGCGGTACTCAGCGAGCGTCAGTTGCAGGATGTCTTCGCGCTGACCACCAGCGTTGCCCTTCTCCCCCGACACCAGCAAAGACACGGCCGAGAGGAACTCGTTGCGGCCAATGCCGTCGAGCGCCGGGAAGGAACGCAGCTGCTTCTCGACGGCCGCCCAATCCTCCGCCAGGTGGAAGTCCGGGTCTTCGGAGGCAAAGACAGCCGTGAGCAGATCGAAGACATCCATCTGCAGACCAGCGGAATTTACCTGCGCAAAGATCGAGCCGATACCGGCGCTTGCCGTCTCCCGGGAGAGGCGGATCATCGGCACGGTGTACCCGGACAGCGGGCGCAGGATGCGGTTGTTGAAGGCTGCAACCACATCACGGGTGGCACCATCGTTGGCGGCTGCGAGCTCGAAGAGCATGCTGGTGCCTTCCTCGCTCAACAGGGCTGAGACCGGGATGCAGCACTCTTCGATTGCGGCTTCGCGGTTGTTCAAGGAACCTTCGATATCCGGCGCGAAGTGGGAGCGCAGCTCGCCATGCTGGTTGACGGCGAAGACGGCTTCGTCCGGCATGATGTCCTCCGAGGTCGCTATGCGCAGGTCCACGTAGTACTTGCGGGAGACCTTCTTGGAACGAAAATCAGTGGTATCGACGAAGCCCTCGCCGCGGAAGCAGTGATACAAGGTGGTAAGGCGCTGCTGCCCATCGAGCAAGAGCAGGCCCGGGTTCACCCCGGTATCCGGAGCCCCAGCCAATGGGCGGGGGCGAAAGCGCATGGTTTCGTTGCGGGTATCCAAGGCCATAAATGCGCCGAGCGGGTAGCCGCGCAAGACGGTGACGATCAGCGATCTAATGCGGTCCTCATCCCAGGAATAAGAGCGCTGGAAGTCAGGCAGCTGAATATCACCGCGATCGATGCGAGCGAAAAGGTCATTAAGGTCATAACTTGGCGTAGAGAAACCCATGGCCTCGAGCCTACCGCCAAATGTGGGAACGTGCCCGTTTGTGCGCGAACATCACATTGCGGGCACCAAGCCCCGGGTATTGAAAAATCCCGCCAGCCGGTGGCCAGCGGGATTACTCAGATCCAGTGCGATTTATGCAGTTGCATCCAGCGGGTTCTTGACCCAGCTCATGAGATCTCGCAGCTTCTCACCAGTCTTCTCGATCTCGTGATCGTTGTAGCTGGCGCGCAGCTCCTCGAGCTCCTTGTTGCCACCCTCAACGTTGGCGATCAGGCGCTTGGTGAAGGTTCCGTCCTGAATGTCGGACAGGATGTCCTTCATGCGCTGCTTGGTGTCGGCGTCGATGACGCGCGGACCGGAGATGTAGCCACCGAACTCTGCGGTATCAGAGACCGAGTAGTTCATGTTCTTGATGCCACCCTCGAACATGAGGTCAACGATGAGCTTCAGCTCGTGCAGGCACTCGAAGTAGGCCATCTCCGGCTCGTAACCGGCTTCCACCAGCACCTCGAAACCGACCTTCACGAGCTCCTCGGTACCACCGCACAGAACGGCCTGCTCACCGAAGAGGTCGGTGACGGTCTCGGCTTCGAAGGTGGTCGGGATAACGCCGGCGCGGGCGCCGCCGATGGCCGCGGCATAAGACAGTGTCAGCTCGCGGCCCTCGCCCTTCGGATCCTGCTGGGTAGCGATCAGGCAGGGCACGCCCTTGCCGTCGACGAACTGGCGGCGGACCAGGTGGCCCGGGCCCTTCGGCGCAACCATACCGATGGTGATGTTCTCCGCCGGCTTGATCAGTTCGAAGTGAATGTTGAGGCCGTGGCCGAAGAACAGAGCATTGCCGTCCTCCAGGTTTGGCTCAATGTCCTCGGCGAAGATGGTCGCCTGGGACGTATCCGGGGCTAGCAGCATGATGACGTCAGCCCACTTGGACGCCTCAGCGTTGCTCAGGACCTTAAAGCCAGCCTCTTCCGCCTTCTCGCGGGACTTGGAACCCTCGCGCAGGCCGATCGCCACCTCAACGCCAGAGTCACGCAGGTTCATTGCGTGGGCGTGGCCCTGGGAGCCATAGCCAATGATGGCGACCTTGCGGCCCTGGATGATGGACAGGTCGGCATCGGAATCGTACAGAGTCTCAATAGCCATGTTGTTGTTCCTTCTCTCTGTGGTTCGTTGTCACTACTCAGTGAATAGTGACGTGGTCTACTGAATTTGTATCACATTTTGGGACAAGATGCCCACAATGTGAGATTATTTATTTGCTCGGTGCCATCGCCTTCGGGCCACGCCCCAGCGCGACGTTTCCGGACTGCACCAGCTCACGGATACCGAAGGGCTCGAGGACGTCGAGAAGCGCCTGCAGCTTGCCCGGCGTACCGGTGGCCTCCACCACCACGGACTCCGGCGATACGTCCACGATGCGGGCGCGGAAGATGTTCACCGCGTCGACCACCTGGGGGCGGTTCGAGTTATCCGCGGCCACCTTGACCAGCATGATGGCGCGGGCAATGGTGTTTTCTTCCTCCAGCTCCACCACCTTGAGCACCGGAACAATCTTGTTGAGCTGCTTCGTCACCTGCTCGATGACAACCTCGGAGGCGTCCACAACGATGGTCAGGCGGTTGATCCCCTCGGTTTCGGTCCGCGCGGAGACCAGCGAGATGAGGTTGTAGCCGCGGCGGGTAAACATACCGGTCACGCGGGAGATGATGCCCTCAATGTCCTGGACCCGCACGGACAGGATGTGTCGGGTGATGTCGTCTTTAGCCATTGTTCTTAGGCCTCCTCGAGGGATTCGTGGATGTCGGCCGGATCCTCGGCCGCGGACTCGTTTTCATCAAACAGCGGGCGCAGGCCCAGGGCGTACTGAATTTCCTCATTGGAGGCGCCGCCACCAATCATCGGCCACACCTGGGCATCCTGGCCCACGATGAAATCAATGACCACTGGCCTGTCGTTGATTGAGCGCGCGCGCTCAATCGCGGGGCCAATCTCTTCTGCCGTGGTGACGCGAATGGACTCGCACCCCAGGGCCTCGCTGAGCTTGACGAAGTCCGGAACGTACTCATCGTGCTCACGCAGCTTGGTATGGGAGTACTTGTTCTCATAGAAGAGCGTCTGCCACTGGCGCACCATGCCCAGGTTTCCGTTATTAATGACAGCCACCTTGATGGGGAATCCCTCCACCGCGGCGGTGGTGAGCTCTTGGTTGGTCATCTGGAAGCAGCCATCGCCGTCAATCGCCCAAACCTCACGCTCCGGGCATGCGGCCTTAGCGCCCAGCGCTGCGGGTACGGCGTAGCCCATCGTGCCGGCACCGCCGGAGTTGATCCAGCTGCGCGGGTGCTCGAAGTCGAGGAACTGTGCCGACCACATCTGGTGCTGGCCGACGCCCGCGCAGTAGATAGCCTCCGGCCCCACAATGGAGCTGAGCTTCTGGATAACCTCCTGCGGATTGAGCAGCCCGTCCGACGTCGGCTCGAAACCGCGCGGGTAGCGGCGCTGCAAATCTCCCAGGTACTCCATCCAGTCACCGAGGTTCGGAGCGTCCAACTCCGCGTCGTTGGCATAAGCCTTGGTCAGACGAAGGAGCACCTCGCGCGCATCACCCACGATGGGAACGGCAACCTCACGGATCTTGCCAATCTCGGCCGGGTCGATGTCGGCGTGGATGACCTCAGCGTGCGGAGCAAAGGTATCGGTATCACCGGTCACGCGGTCATCGAAGCGCGCGCCCACGGCGATAATAAGATCCGCGCGCTGCAGCGCCGCCACCGCCGGCACCGTGCCGTGCATGCCGGGCATGCCCATGTGCTGCGGGTGGTTATCCGGGAAGGCGCCGAGCGCCATGAGGGTGGTCACCACCGGGATGCCGGTCAGCTCAGCAAACTCGCGCAGCTCGCGGGAAGCCTCCGCCTTAATGACGCCGCCGCCAACGTAGAGCACCGGGCGCTCCGCGCGGGCAATTCGCTGAACAGCCTGCGTGATCTGGCGCGGGTGCGGGGTCGTGGTGGGCTTATACCCCGGCAGGTCCGGCATGACTGGGCCGGAGTACTCCATCAGGGCGTTCTGGACATCCTTCGGGATATCCACGAGGACCGGGCCCGGCCGTCCGGTGGACGCCAGGTGGAACGCGGCAGCAATAGCCCCCGGGATGTCCTCTGCCTTGGTGACGATGAAGTTGTGCTTCGTAATCGGCATGGTCACACCGCGGATATCGGCCTCCTGGAAGGCGTCGGTGCCCAGCAAGGAGCTGCCCACCTGACCGGTGATGGCCACGACCGGCACGGAGTCCAGGTTGGCGTCCGCCAGCGGGGTCACCAGGTTGGTGGCACCCGGACCGGAGGTGGCAATCATGACGCCTACCTTTCCGGATGCCTGGGCATAACCTTCGGCGGCGTGGCCGGCCCCCTGCTCGTGGCGGGTGAGCACGTGGCGCAGCTTCGTGGATTCAAAGAGTGCGTCGTACAGCGGAAGCACGGCGCCGCCCGGAATGCCGAAGACAAGCTCTGTGCCCAAATCTTCGAGGGTACGGACAATGGCGTGTGCGCCCGTGATGCGCTCGGGCGCCCGCTGTGGCGGAGTGGAAGCTGTCACGGTTGTTGTGCTCCTTCAGTGGGGATGGATATCGGAGAGATCATCCAACTAATAACGCCCCCGCTGTCCTTCCTGGGTGTGAAGGTAACGGGGGCGCTTGCTGGTCGACGTCACTAGTGGACTCGCTACGGCTCGCGCCGCCCGGGTACTACTACGAGGTGAAGTCGAATAATGATCATGGGCTAAACTGTACACTGATAGAAACGCCACCGCAGGCATTTACCCCCATTTTTGGGATCTTTTTCTCATTTTGCGAGATTGCACAGGTGGGGCGGTTCGCCACCGCGCCACGCTGTCAATTACGATGACCCACTATGACGTCCTCACACCCGCAGAACGCATCTTCTCGCGCCGAACACCCCACGGCCGAAACGTTCAAGCCCACCCGCGAACACCTCCTCGGCATCGGCATCCTCGCCGCAATCGCTTTTCTCAGCATTGGCTGGGCCCCGAAATACCTCTTCTGGATCCTCATCTTCCCGGTGTTGGCCATCTGGTGGGTCCTGCGGGCCCGCACCACCGTGGACGCGAAAGGCATCCACATCACTTATGGCTTCCGCGGCCCCAAGGACATCGCGTGGAAGGACTTTAAAGGCATCGGATTCCAGCGCTCGAAGGCCTACGCTCGCACCACCAGCGGCGACAACCTCAACCTGCCGGGCGTGACTTTTAACTCTCTCCCCCGCCTTGCCGCCGCTTCCAACGGCCGCATCCCCGACGCCCTGACCGCTGGCCGCGAAGCCGCCGATGACAAGGTCGTCATCGTCCACCGCGATGGCCAACAAATCCTCCTTACCAAGGAGGAATACGCCGAGTACCTCAAGAAACACCCCGAACTGAAGGATTAACCATGTACCCTCTCCGCTCTAAAGTCACCACCGTTGGCCGCCAGGCATCCGGTGCGCGTGCGCTGTGGCGCGCTACCGGCTCCAAGGAGAGTGACTTTGGCAAGCCGATCGTTGCCATCGCCAACTCCTTTACCCAGTTCGTCCCCGGCCACGTCCATCTCAAGAACGTCGGCGACATCGTGGCCGACGCCGTGCGCGAAGCCGGCGGCGTGCCCAAGGAATTCAACACCATCGCTGTTGACGATGGCATCGCCATGGGCCATAGCGGCATGCTCTACTCCCTGCCCTCGCGGGAGATCATCTCCGATTCCATCGAGTACATGGTCAACGCGCACACTGCCGACGCCCTGGTGTGCATCTCCAACTGCGACAAGATCACCCCGGGCATGTTGAATGCCGCGCTGCGTCTCAACATCCCCACCATCTTCGTGTCTGGCGGCCCGATGGAAGCCGGCAAGGCCGTCGTCGTCGACGGTGTAGCGCACGCACCGACGGATCTGATTACGGCCATCACGGCGTCGGCCAGCGATGCCGTCTCCGATGAGGGCCTGGCTCAGGTGGAGGAATCCGCCTGCCCCACCTGTGGTTCCTGCTCCGGCATGTTCACCGCCAACTCCATGAACTGCCTCACCGAGGCGCTCGGTTTGGCCCTTCCAGGCAATGGCACCACGCTGGCTACCCACAGCGCCCGCCGCGATCTCTTCGAGCAGGCCGGCCGCACCATCGTGGACCTGTGCCGACGCTACTACGGCGAAGAAGACGACGCCGTCCTTCCGCGCTCTATCGCCACCAAGGAAGCCTTCAGCAATGCCATGGCTTTGGACATGGCTATGGGTGGTTCCACCAACACCATCCTCCACACGCTGGCCGCCGCGCAGGAGGGCGAGGTGGACTTCACCCTCGAGGACATCAACGAGATCTCCTACCGCGTACCCTGCCTGTCCAAGGTGGCGCCCAACGGCACCTACCACATCGAGGACGTGCACCGCGCCGGCGGCATCCCTGCCATCTTGGGCGAGCTGCGCCGCGCCGGCCACTTGAACCTCAAGGTCCACACCGCGCTCTACGACAACGCAGAGGAATGGCTTGATGATTGGGATATCCGCGGCGGCAAGGCCACGGAGGCCGCTCTCGAACTTTTCCACGCCGCACCCGGCGGTGTACGCACCACCGAGCCATTCAGCCAGTCCAACCGCTGGGATGAGCTCGACACCGACGCGGCCAATGGTTGTATCCACGACGCCGAGCATGCCTTCTCCTCTGACGGCGGACTGGTTGTCCTGCGCGGAAACCTCGCCCCCAACGGGGCCATCGTCAAGGCCGCCGGCGTGGAGGAAGAGCTGTGGACCTTCACCGGTCCGGCCCGCGTGGTGGAGTCCCAGGAGGAGGCCGTGTCCATCATCCTCAAGAAGGAAGTCCAGCCCGGCGATGTCATCGTCATCCGCTACGAGGGCCCCGCGGGCGGCCCCGGCATGCAGGAGATGCTGCACCCGACCTCCTTCCTCAAGGGTTCCGGCTTGGGCAAGGCCTGCGCCTTGATTACGGATGGCCGCTTCTCCGGCGGCACCTCCGGCCTTTCCATCGGCCACATCTCCCCCGAGGCTGCTCACGGCGGGCTTATCGGTCTCGTGGAGAACGGTGACCCCATCACCATCAACATCCGCGAGCGCCAGCTCACCCTCGACGTTGACGAAGAAGTCTTGGAACGCCGCCGCGCCACCGAGGAGCAGCGTGAGAAGCCCTGGACGCCGAAGGACCGCAACCGCCCGGTCACCAAGGCCCTGCGCGCCTACGCCAACATGGCCACCTCTGCTGACCGTGGTGCGGTGCGCGTGGTGGATAGTTACGTCAATTAGAGTATGGGGCGATGAATTTCGCCACTAACGCCGCAAGGCGCACACTCCTGACCGCCGCCGGGCTCATCATTGGCCTGGTGGGCGTCATCCGCCACGTCCTCCACACGGACTTCCCGGTGGACATGATCATTTACCGAGAGGGCGTGCGCGCCTTCATGGAGGGCCGCTCGGTCTACTCGGAGCCCATGTACGCCGGGGATTTGGCGCTCCCCTTTATCTACCCGCCCTTCGGGGCGCTGGTCATGGTGCCGCTGACTGCCTTTGATTGGATGAGTGACGCCCTCGCGGGCGATATCATGATCGTCCTCTCGGACGCCCTCGTCTTTGCCTGCCTCTACGCGATCTTCCGCGCGCTCAAGGTGCCGCACCTGTGGCCCACCGTGGCGATCGCGTGGGCCGCGGCCATGTTCTTTGAACCCATCCGCCTCAACAATGGTTTTGCGCAGATCAATATCGTCATCATGGCGCTGGTCATCTTTGATCTTGTTCCCCGCGAGCGCAAGCTTCCGCAGGGCTGGCTGATAGGTCTCGCGGCGGCCATCAAGATCACCCCGTTGGCCATGCTGCTCTACTTCCTGCTGCGCCGCGAGTGGCGGCCCATCCTCACGGCCTTAGCCTCCGCCGTCGTGGCGACGCTGTTGGCCGCGGCCTACCGATGGCAGGCCTTTGTCGAGTTCTTCAGTTCAAAGCTTCTCGATATGGGCAAGGGCACAGACTTCGGCGTGGCTACTGACTATCAGTCCAATTCCTCGCTCAAGGGTGTCATCCAGCGCCTCTTTACCTCCCAAGAGGCGATGAACAACAACGGCATGCTCATCAACGTGCTGTGGCTCGTGGCGGCACTCACGATCATCGGCCTTAGCTCAGCACTCATCATGGCTCAGATGCGGCGCGGCCTGCTTGTCGACGCCCACCTCACCACCGCCACCACCATGCTGCTCATCTCCCCCGTTTCGTGGTCCCACCACTGGGTGTGGCTGTCCCTCATCGTGCCGCTTCTGGTCTACCGCGCCTGGTCCTGGCGCAATTCCACCTGGGTCGCCGGCAGCTCGCTGGCTGTTCTCGCCGCTTGGACTGGCATGCTGCTGACCGTTCCGCCGAAGTGGTGGTTTGGTGACAGCATCGATGTCCACGCGATGCCGCTGTACCAGAAGTTCTTGGTCGATGATTTCGTGTGGCTAGCACTCCTGTGCTGGATTCTCTACGCCATCTGTCTCAAGGTTCAAGGCAATAAAGCAGACAAGCCACAAACCGAACTCGCTGCGGCCCAAACCAACTAAGCCCCGAAACGCAAAACTGCCTGTTCTGCCAAAGTTGTTCGCCGCGCCTGCGGCGGGCTCAGGTGGTGAATGCATCTATACAGCTAGGAGGTTGTGTAGATGTTAGGCGATAGAAAGCTACGTGAGCGGTATGTGCAGGCGTATCTGCATGATGCGCGTCCGATGTCGGTGATCCTCAAGGAGTTGGGGGGCTCGAAGGCTACGGCGAAGGTGTGGCGCCAGGCTGAGGGCCTTAGCCGTGGCAAGCGCCGTCGGAGCCTGAATGAGGATAAGTACAAAGATCAATACCAAAAGATCATTGCTATTGTAGAAAGCGGTCGGTCTGCGCATAGTGCACTGAAAGAGACAGGTTTCCCACAGACCGCTTACCGATACCTTGCGCAAGACGGTATCGAACTCGCCAATACCAGTCGCGGTGGAGCCATACAACACGAGCGGGATCGCATTGCCCAAGCTTTGAAACTTGTGGATGCTGGCAAAAGCTATAAACAGGCCGGCCAGGTTGTTGATCGCTGCACTGCCACGGTGAAAACGTGGCACCATAATCGCATGTATGGGCGTTGGATACTCAATGATCATCCCACTGAATCCGAATCGAAGGTAGGACGCGGAAAGCGTCTTATCCGCCATGACCGAATAGCGATAGCCTATCTGCTTGATCAGGGTCTTACTCACCGTGAGATTGCAGCCCACCTTGGCCGGAATCAGTCGACGATTAGCAGGGAAATCGCCCGTGGGATGACTGAGCATGGCTACGATGCCCTCGTGGCGCAAAAGCGGGCTGTAGACCGTTTAGCCAGGCCTAAACCCCGTAAACTCGATACCAACCCGCAGTTGCGGGCCTTTGTCATCGAGGAGTTGAACACGAAGTGGTCACCTTCCCCTTGGCTGCTGAGCCCTGCCCCCCTAGGAACAAAACTCGGGGCACTTCAATCTACGAGCGTTACTAGTAGTACTTCGTTACTTCTGTGTGGAGCTGTGATCGATAAATTGGCAGGGGATATACACCTAATTAGGGGTGATTTTACAACTGTTAGTTTCCTAATAGGAATTATCTGTTACTCTGGGTAAGGAGCACCTAATATGCGTGTTTCCCTCGTCACGGATAATCGTTTTCACGAAATTTACAGGAGTTCTTATGCGCAATCGCGCCACAAGATTCATCATGGCTTTATCTACAGCAGCAGTTCTCGCATTTGGTTTAATCATTCCACCAAGTGCTGCTGCCCAAAACCTGGGGAATCTTACCCCCCTTGCCCGCATCAACAATTGACTTAGACGCTGAAATTCGCGTAGACACCAGTGATGTCACAGATGAGGACATCATGAATGTTCAAGACGAGATCAAGGTGATGAACGAGTCCGCCGACCCGTACGGTTACTTCGCATCCCTGTCAGCTAATGAACAACGCGCAATCATTGCTGCAGTTGAACGTGCCAGGGTCACTGACATCAATCCTCAGGTAGCGCCTTTTGCGACCACCCAGTCGGACCCCTACCGGATATATATCCAGGGCCTTGAAATGCTGTCCTGCATCGCGCTGGTCGATGTAGTATCATGCGGCATCGCCAATCAGGCAGCCA
>NZ_KV818338.1:114741-115053 GCF_001814885.1 Corynebacterium sp. HMSC068G04
CGCATTGCTACTAACCACGAAACTGTCGCTCAAGGGCCAGCGGATCAGACCCGCATGGACCTGTATAACAATGCCCAAGGTCGATTTCTTGGATCTGCTTTCGCAAGTAGTGGCGACGAAGCTGCTGCTCTGAACCAGTGCGCCCTCTGGGCAAGGATTGGACTGCTATCTACACTTTCCTAGGATAGGCACGAGAAGGAGGTTATGTTAATGAGACGCATGATGGCACGGATAGGGTTCACTAGTATTGTCTCCCTATCACTCTCCTCTTGTAGTTTTAATGACCCATTGGCTTCTCATCTCGCGTCCCTA
>NZ_KV818338.1:115153-128631 GCF_001814885.1 Corynebacterium sp. HMSC068G04
ACACTCCGTATCAAACAGTCAAAGAAACACTTGTGGTTGATGATCCCCCTGTTCCAGAACACGGCTTCACCGAAGAGGCAAACTTCCTCTTTCTTAGAGGAAAGGGCGACAGCGAACAATGGGTGAGGTTCTCTCGACAGGCTCTCGATCTGTGTTCTCCATCAAGTCCGCCTTCTTTAATCATGGAGTCAACGACAGTTGCTCTCAGTTTTTCTCTGGATAATCCGGGTAGTGCTTGGACTCTAACCGGCTTGAACAAGTAGTCGTATGGGCTCGCTGCTTGATGTGCATGATTCCGCCACGACTGTCGATAAGTTAATCGAGATGTTTACCGGAAAAATACGCAACAACACCAAAACACTGACCTGGGACCAAGGTGTGGAACTAGCCCAAGTAGACAGGCTGAGCATCGAACGTGGGCTCGCAGTCTACTTCTGCGATCCACACTCACCCTGGCAGCGTCCTACCAACGAAAACACCAACGGGCTAGTCCGAGACTTCCTACCCAAAGGAAGCGACTTTAGTACCCTGACGCTTCAAAAGGCGTTCAACACATTCAAGACCTACTCAACGGGCGCCCCAGAAAAGTCCTCAACTGGTACACACCAGAAGAGAAAATCCAAGAACTATTCAAGTGATGCATCCACCACTTGAAACCGCCTGCGGCGGGCGGGAAAACTTTGGCAACAAGGGCACCTCAGCGAGGCCGTACTATGCACCCAACTCAACCCTCAGCTAATTCCTTGAGTGCTGCCAAGTGGCCGTCGAAGGCAATCTTGCCTTGCTCAGTCAATGCGACCCACACCGAGTCCTTCGCACGGCTGGTGCCGTACTCGCGGAAGCGAGTCACGTAGCCGGCTTTTTCCAGAGCTCCGAGCTGCTTAGACAGGGAGGCATCGGAAAGCTCCGTGCGAGCGCGCAACATGGCGAACTTCATCTCTCGGTTTACCTCCCCGCCCTGCGTGGCTCCGAAGGCATTAAGTGTGGCGCAAATCTTAAAGCGATTGAGCGGGTGGATTACCGGGTCAAGTTCACTCATCGCGGCCTCCGATCCAGCGCACCAGTATGTAGTGTCCACAAGACCGCCAAGGCGCACAGCACACTTGCAATGCATGAGGGAATAACGTGTCCTTCGACGAAGGGATTGAAGAGCGCCGGCAGAATCATAAATCCCAATCCTGCGTAGAAGCGCCAGGTCACATTCCTAGAGGCGTACGGATCAACCTTCTGGCGCATTGAATCCCTCACCCCCGTGCGGTAAAAGACGGCAAGACTCACCAAGAGCGCGAGTAGAAGAAGCAGTCCACCAACAGGAACGAGAGGATGGACGTCATCCTTGATCCACATGTAGGCAAACCACGCGCCGTACGCCGCCGCTGCGAGCAGACTTAGCCAAACGGGTGGCCGTTTGGCCGCGGCCAGCCGTTGTTGTTCCTCAAATGCGAGTGCGTCCCGAACATCCTGATTGGACAAAACTAAAGCTCCCCTCCTGCGGCACCAAAGTCATTGTTTTCCATTACGGAAAGCAACTTACTTTACGCAACGGAAAATAACAAGAGTTTGTATATAGCTGCAGGCTGGGAGCGTAGAAACGTGCTAACAGCGCCTAGTTCAGCGGGTTAACGCCCGCGCCAAACCACCAGATGGCAACGAGCGCGGCCACGCCAATGACGACGAAAATCCAGGACGTTGCCAATGGGCGGCGAGTCCACGAGCGGTTAAAGTCCAGGGAGATGAAGCCCGGACCGGTGAACTGCAGGGCCACCGCGATAACGAAGAGCACCAGGCCCAGCCAGACGCTCTCATTCCAGGCAAAGACATCCAACCCAGCACCCGAGGCGTTGAGGCCGTGGATAGCGGAGAAGCCAGTGACGATAAGACCGAACATGGCCGCCAGCGGCGTCACCAGTCCCAGCAGCAGGAAGGCACCGGCGATAAGCTGGACGGTCGGCACGCCGATGGCAAGTGCCGCTGCCATGGTGTACTCGCCGAACTCGTTCTCCAGACCCGACAGGCCCTCGTTGCCGCCGAGCTTGAAGAAGGTCGAGGCACCCGCCACGAGCAGGTAAACGCTGAGCGCTAGGCGTACGAAGAGCAGACCGAAGTCGATGGTGCCACGGCGTGCTGGCTCCGGCTTCTCCTCCACAGCTGCAGGCTCGGAGTCCACGGCGGGGTCGGCAACGGCAACCGTGCTTGGCACCTCCTCGTAGGTCTCAGTTGCTGCGGACTCGGTTGCGGTTGCCGATACCGGCATAGCGGTTGTCTGCGTATCAGGCTCGGCCATGGCCTCCGCGCGCGGGAAGGCAGTGGTCTCGGTTTCAGCTGCAGCGCTGTCGAAAGACAGGGAGTCGCGGGAGGCGCTCTCAAAGGTTTCGGTTTTGGCTTCAGGCTCTGCCTCAACAGCAGGCTCCTCAGCCTTCTTCGGCTTAATCACCTGCGGCTCGGCGCGGCCGGGGCGTTGGAAGAGGCTACTCTTCTTCGGCTTATCGGCAGCTTCTGCCTCAGGCGTGCTGTCCTTCACGGAGTCTTTCCCCGTGTAGGTCGGGATATCGTCATCAAAGTCGGTGGCTTTATCAGGAGTTTTATCGCTCATGCCTCCAACTTAAGGCAGCACAGCGCCCTTATGGTGCATCTTTATCGGCGCGGCGCGTAGCTAAAACCGCACGGCCTGCGTCTAAGACATCTGCCGTGAGGTCCGCGAGCACCTCCGACTCCAATCGCCAGCGTTGCCAATAGAGGTCGATGTCGAGCGGGAAGTCGTCGAGAAGCACCAGCTCCCCCGTCTCCAGCAGGGGCTGGGCCTGCAGTCTCGCCACCAGACCCCAGCCCAGGCCGTAGCGCACTGCTTCGACATAACTCTCCGAGGAAGGAATCTGTGAGACCCGCGCGCGCAGGACATGGGAGTCGATGAAACGCTCGCGCATGGCGTCGTCCAAAGTCGCGTCGTTCGGCCCGAAGCCCACGATGGGCAGGGTCTCCCAATCTTCAAAGCCCTCCGCCAGGCTGGGTGCGGCGACGGCAAAGTAGCGCATGGTGCCGAGGTATGTAGATTCACAACCGGAGACTGGGGTTTGCTCGCGCGTGACCGCGCCCAGCACATCACCCCGGCGCAACATCGCGAGAGTGCGGGCCTCATCCTCGATGCGAATGCGCAGCGCAGCCTCACCGCGCTCGGCGGTGCGCTGGATTACAGGTCTGAACCACGTGGCCAGGGAATCCGAGTTGATGGCAACAGTCAACGGCACGCGGGAGAGGCGCTCGGTGAGCCGCGCATCCGCCTCGGCTTGGACCAGAGCCATGCGCCGCGCGGCTTGGGCGACGATCTCCCCTGCCTCGGTCACGGTGACGGGAGTTCCGCGGCGCAGAAGGATTCGACCAGTCGATACTTCCAGCGCCTTGATGCGCTGACTCACGGCCGAAGGAGTGATTCCCAACACAGCCGCAGCGCCCTCGAAGGAGCCTTCATCGATGATGGCCAGCAGAGTTTCAGTATGGAGCGGGTTCATGAAGCTATTTTAAACCAGCTGTAGAATATTTAACTGGACTTCATATGCCGTTATACGCACACTAGAAGCCATGTCAGTTTTGCTCGCAGGATTTGCGCTGGGTTTGTCCCTCATCATCGCCATCGGACCGCAGAATGCCTACATCATCAAGATGGGCATTAAACGCGATCATGTCGGGCCGATCCTGTTGGCATGCTTGCTTTCCGACGTCATCCTGATCACCGGCGGCACCGCCGGCGTCGGCGTCCTTGTCGAGCGCTTCCCCACCGCGCTCATCGTGGTCAAGTACTTGGGCGCGGCTTACCTCATCTACTTTGGGTTCACGTGCTTCCGCGATGCGTTTAAGAAGCAACAGGAATCACTGGTCATTGAGGAAACCGCACCAGTGGCGCAGGTCGTTGAAGAGAACTCGGGCAGCTCGGGAGCACCGGGAACCTCCGTGCTCACCAAAATTCGCCCCCGCGTGCGCTCATCGTCCTGGGTCAAGCCGGTCCTCGGCGCGTTGGCGCTCACATGGCTCAATCCCTTGGCCTACGTCGACGCGCTGGTCATGCTGGGCTCCATTGCCAACCAATATGGCGACCAGCGCTGGGTCTTCGCCGGCGGTGCGATTCTGGCCAGCGCCGTGTGGTTCCCCTCCCTCGGCTTTGGTGCCTACAAGCTCTCCCACGTGCTGGCCAAGCCGACGACGTGGCGCGTAGTCAACATCGTCATCGGCTGCGTCATGCTTGCGCTGACGGCGAAGCTCCTGCTTCTCTAGTTCTTCTTTGATTCTTCAGGGAGCTCTTCGTCTTCGGCGGGGTCTCCCACCGCGCCGGTTTCCTCGACCCAGGCCTTGATTTCTTCGTCGGTGCGATCTTGCTCCACAGCCTCGCGCTCGGTGTAGTAGGAGTGGTCGTTGCGGTTTTCCTCCCACTTTTCCTTGTCGAAGTCGAGCTCTTCATCCGAGTCCAGCTCCTCCACCACATCGGAGACGAGGTCCTCGAAGAGGGCTTCGTCATCCATGTTGGAGTCGGCGATCTGCTGGCCGATTTCATCGTCATAACGCGCTGCGTCGTACTCTGTGTCGGGGTGCAGCTTGAGGTGCAGCAGGGCGCGGATGCGCTCACGGCGCAGGCCCTCGTCCTTAATCTTGCCCAGGGAGCGCAGCCACCCAATCACCAAGATGGCCACGAGCACAATGCCCATATAGCCCAGGACCGGGTAGACGTACTGCATCAGAGCCTTGAAGCCGGCGAAGGAGACGGCGAAGCCAGCGAGGCAGCCGGCGATAAAGATGATGCGGTACTTGGACTCGTTACCGGAAGACAGGCGCTTGCCGAGCGCATAGAACATGCCGATGGCGGTATTGAAGATCATCAGGTAAATGATGATGGCCATGATGACGCCGAGTGTCGGGTGGATATTATCCACCAAGGTCAGCATCGGGATATCGGAATCGCCGACGTTCTCCGCGTTCATCACCAGCGAGAAACCGGCGATGGCCATGAGCACCGCGTAGACCGCGCCACCCACGATGCCGCCGACGCCTGCTTCGCGCGGGCTGATGTTATCGCCGCCGATCACCAGGGACATCGATACCGCCAGGATGAGGGCCAGGCCGTTGTAGTTCAGCGCGGAGATGAGCCAGTGCGGGATTGGGGATTCAATCGCCTCGGAGGCGGCAATCGCCGCATCGACGTTGTCCGGCATGTGCAGCAGCGTGTAGGTGCCGGCGAAGAGTACCGCAATGATGATGGTCGGCGTCAGGAGACCGATGACCTGGGAGACCTTATCGACGTCGAACATGCCCGTGATAAGAACCAGGACGAGCATGAGCAGGGAACCCACCCAGGCCGGCCAGCCGAACTGCTGCTGCATGTTAGATCCGGCGCCAGCCAGCATGACAAAGCCCACCGCAAAGAGCGTGAGGATCACCGCGACATCCAGAATGCGCGAAATGATCGGGTGGGTAATGTTCCGGAACACTTGGTTGTGTTCGCTGGCGTGGAAGTAGCTTCCCAGCTGAAGGAACACCGTGCCAGCGAGGGTCATGACCAAGCCGGCTACCAGGATTCCCCACATGCCCGGAATACCAAAGGACGTAAAGTACTGGACAACTTCCTGTCCCGTGGCAAAGCCCGCACCCACGAGCAAGCCAATGAAGGACAAAGCGATGCCCACGACGTTTTTATAAGACACGTTTTCCTATCTGTTTTCTAGTTTCTTCTTTTTATGCTTAGTGGCTAGTGCATAAAAACGCGCCATACTTTGGCACAAGCATGGCGTTACATAGGTTCTACCTTACGCCAACCTGATAGGAAAACATGTGTGCGGCTGTGGAGAGATTGCTCCTACAACCGCTCAAGCATGAGCCGGCTCACCTCTTAGTGCTCGGCAAACGTCGCGGTATCGATGACGAAACGGAATTTCACATCACCCGCGACGACGCGCTCATAGGCCGCGTCTACCTCGTCGACGCCCACCTTTTCGATCACCGCGCCCAGGCCATGCTCGGCGCAGAAGTCCAGCATCTCCTGGGTTTCCGCGATGCCACCAATATTGTTGCCGGTCAGCACCTTGCCGCCGCCGACCAGACGGCTGAGGCGCAGCGGCAGTGCTTCCGGCGGTAGGCCGACCACCGACATAATGCCGCGCGGCTTGAGGAGGCGCAGGTAATCTTCGAGGTCATACTCGGCGGAGATGGTGGACAGGATGAGGTCAAATTCGCCGCGGTGGTTCTTGAAGAAGTCTTCCTCTTCGGTGGTGGCCAGGGTACGGCTCGCCCCCAGCTTCGCGGCCTCCTCTGCCTTGCGCGAGGTGCGCGAGATGACCGTGACATCCGCGCCCTTTGCGGCAGCAATCTGCACGCCCATGTGCCCCAAGCCGCCCAAGCCCACGACGGCTACCTTCTGTCCTTCCTTGACGTTCCAACGTGCCAGCGGAGAGTACGTAGTGATGCCAGCGCAGAGAAGGGGTGCTGCCACGTCAAAATCAAGGGAATCCGGGATGCGCAGCACGAAGTCTTGATTCACCACGATCTTTTCAGCGTAGCCACCTTGGGTAATCGTGCCATCGACATCCGTGGAGTTATAGGTTCCCACACCGCCCTTGAGGCAGTTCTGCTCCATCCCTGCCTCGCACTGCTCGCACTCACCGCAGGAATTCACCAGGCAGCCCACGCCGACGCGGTCCCCCACCTTGAACTTAGTGACCTCCTCCCCCACGGCGGAGACCACGCCGGCGATCTCGTGGCCAACGGTCAGCGGAAAGTGCGCCTCGCCCCACTCGTTGCGGATGGTGTGGATATCCGAGTGGCAGATGCCTGCTGCTTTGATGTCGATGACAACGTCATCGGCGCGCGGCTCGCGGCGCTGGATGGTCACGACTTCGAAGGGCTCGTTCGGACCGGTCTTCTGCAGTGCTTTAGTAGAAATAGTCATGGCGACCACGGTACCCCGCAGCCGCCTGACCTCGCCTAATGGAAATCTCTACCGACTAGGAGAGCTTCTTCGCAATCAGCTTGTTGACCTGTCCTGGGTCAGCCTTACCCTGGGTGGCCTTCATGACCGCACCCACGATGGCACCGGTGACCTTCTTGTTGCCGGCCTTGTACTTCTCCACGATGTCCGGGTTAGCGGCCAGGGCATCATCGACGGCCTTCTCGATCGCGCCATCATCGCGCACGACCTCGAGCCCGCGCTTGGCGACGACCTCGTCGACGTCACCCTCACCGGCCAGCACGCCGTCGACCGCCTGGCGAGCCAGCTTGGTGGTCAGCTTGCCTTCCTTGACCAGCTCAACAACGCGAGCGACCTGCGCCGGGGTAATGCCGAGAGTGCTCAGTTCAACGCCAGCCTCATTGGCCTTACCGGTCAGGTAGGACACCCACCAGGAGCGGGCCTCGTCAGGAGTGGTGCCGGCTTCCACTGTTTCGATAATGAGATCGAGAGCGCCGGCGTTGACCAGGTCACGCATCTCCTCGTCCTTGAGGCCCCACTCCTCCTGGATGCGGGCGCGGCGAATCCACGGCATCTCCGGCAGGGTCTGACGGATTTCCTCGACCCACTCGCGGGAGACAATCACCGGCGGCAGGTCCGGGTCGTTGAAGTAACGGTAGTCCTCGGCGGTTTCCTTCGGACGGCCCTTGGAAGTCGAACCATCCGTTTCCTGGTAATGGCGGGTTTCCTGGACGATCTCGCCACCGTCGACAAGCACCTGCGCCTGGCGCTGCATCTCAAAGCGCACCGCCTGCTCCACCGAGCGCAGGGAGTTGATGTTCTTGGTTTCGGTACGGGTGCCGAACTCCTCCTGGCCCACCGGGCGCAGCGAAACGTTGGAATCCACGCGCATCGAGCCTTGATCCATGCGGGCATCGGACACGCCCAGTGCCGCGACGAGCTCACGCAGAGCAGAAACATAGGCGCGGGCGACCTCGGGGGCGCGCTCGCCAGCACCAATGATCGGCTTGGTCACAATCTCGATTAGCGGGATGCCGGCACGGTTGCAGTCCACCAGCGAGGTCGTTGCGCCGTGAATGCGGCCATCGGCACCACCCAGGTGGGTCAGCTTGCCGGTGTCCTCCTCCATGTGAGCGCGCTCAATCTCAACGCGCCACTCAGTGCCGTCGTCGAGGACGACGTCGAGGTAGCCGTCGTAGGCAATCGGCTCATCGTACTGGGAGATCTGGTAGTTCTTCGGCTGGTCCGGGTAGAAGTAGTTCTTGCGGGCGAAACGCGAAGATTCCGCAATCTTGCAGTTCAGCGCCAGGCCGATCTTGATGGCGCCTTCCACGCCCTTGGAGTTGACCACCGGCAAAGCGCCTGGCAAACCGAGGGACACCGGGTCCACGTTGGAGTTGGGGGCTGCGTTGAAGTTCGTGGGCGAGGTGGAGAACATCTTGGTCTCCGTGTTGAGCTCCACGTGAACTTCCATGCCCATAACGGGTTCGAACTTTTCAAGGACCTCGTCATAGTCCATCAGGTCATACATCGCAGCAGTCATGCGTGCCATCTTAGTATGTCAGCGCGACACCGTGCGCAACCGCCTAACCCAACAAGGTGATGCCGTGCGTAATGAGAATCTTGGCTATCATCGCCGCCGGATACACCATGGCATAGCCCAAGGCGACGCGCTGGTCAGTGTTCGTCCGATTGTTCACGAAAGCGAGCACGGCCGGCTGGGTTTGCGCGCCCGCCATAGCACCCGCGGTCTTCGTGGCACCGACGCGCAGGAAGCGGCGCATGACGAGTGCGAATCCGGTCGCCACCAGCGTCGTGATGATCATGCCGAGCAGGAGAATCTTCCACCAGGCTCCACCCGTAAAGGCACCGGCGATTTCCCCGCCCGCATTCGTTCCGGCCTGGGCCAAGAAGAGCAGCAGTCCGAGTTCGGAGAGGATTGTGTTGGCCGAGTGCGGCAGTGCGGTGACGGTATTGCCGATGCGCCCGATACGCGCCATGATCAACGCCACGATGAGGACGCCAGCGGCAGCGCCGAGGCTAAAGGAAGAGCCGCCTGGAAGCGGGATTTCGAGGTGGCCCACGAAAACGCCGAGGGCCATGCCGAGGCCCAAAGACACCGGGTTGATATCTGTCAGGCCTTGCGAGGAATCACCAAGAAAAGTGGAAATCTCCCGCAGGGACTTCTTGGAACCGACGACGCGCACGCGGTCGCCGAGCTCCACGATGTGTTCGGGGATAGCGACCTGGTCATTATCGGCGCGACGAACTCGCGAGATGCGCGCACCCCAGCGATCCGCCAGCTGGTTATTGAGCTCCGCGATGGTCAGGCCCGCCAAGCTGTGCTCGGAAATAGTGATGCGGCGAAAGTCCAACTCGTGGCGGTCATCATTGAGGATCTGCGGGGACTCGCGCCCGGCTCGCTCGATGATGTTGTCCAGGTCCTCCGGGGCACCAACGAGCGTGACCACGTCACCGGGGTGCAGCACATCGAAGAATTTCGGCAAGACGATAAGGTTGCTGCCCACGCGGCGCAGGCGTGTTACCTGCACTTCCCCATTGCCAATATCGGCGATCTCCGCGACTGAGATCTCGCGTTGAATCTGCATGTGCTGGCGCGTGACGGGTGACAGGGTGTCGTCGTCATTGCCGGCGTCGCGAAGCACGAGCACCGTCGCACCGAGCATGCCGATGACGCCGAACAGGTAAGCCACCGCGTAGCCCACCGTAGCCGAGCCCGGATCGCCCGTGGCTTCCGACGCCGCCGCCAACGCCGGGGTATTCGTCACCGCACCGGCGAAAGTACCAGCGATGGTGGCATTCGACAGCCCAAAGACATAAGTGCCCAACCCCCACGCGGCAAGCGCCGCGACGATGAAGACTCCGATCATCGACAGCACTGGGCCCGTCGCCGTCTTCAGTGACTTGAAGAAGGACACACCGGAGTTATTGCCAATGCCGAAGGCAAAGAGCACTAAGCCGAACATGCCCAAAATAGGAGGAACGGAGGCCTCCACCCCGGCAGCTGATGCGGCTGCCGAGAATGCGATGCCGAGAAAAAGCACGGCCGCCGCGCCCAAGCTGATGCCCCGCGTCTTGATGCCGCCGAGTGCCATGCCGACACCTATGAGCAGAAACACCAAGAGGACCGGCTGCTCAGCCAGATAAGCTAATACGCTTGTCATCGCTACCTTTAGAAACTATGGATGAGCTAACGGTGGTGTTTAGCCAAACAGGGCCTGTGCGTTGGCATAACGCTTGGCCGGAACCACCTTCAGCTTGCCCACTGCGTCCTCGAGAGGCACGAGGTCAATATTCTCGCCATGGAGAGCCACACACATGCCGGACTGGCCGTTGTGCGCAGCACGGGCGGCATGGGTGCCGTAGCGAGTGGCCAGCACACGGTCATAGGCCGTCGGCGTACCGCCGCGCTGGATGTGGCCGAGTACGGTGGTGCGCACGTCGTAGCCGGTGCGCTTCTTGATCTCATCACCGATGACCTGGCCAATTCCGTTGAAGGTCTGGTGGCCGAACTGGTCCACACCGCCCTCTTCGAAGTCCATGGTGCCTTCCTTCGGCAGCGCGCCCTCAGCGACGCAGACGATGCCGTACTTCTCACCCATCTGGAAGCGGCGCTCCATGGCCTTGGTGATATCGGCGATATCGAACGGGACCTCAGGTATCACCGTGTAGTGCGCACCGCCGGCCATGCCAGCGTGCAGCGCGATCCAGCCAACGTGACGGCCCATAACCTCGACGATGAGGATGCGGTCGTGGGATTCAGCGGTGGTGTGGAGGCGGTCGATCGCGTCAGTCGCCACGGATACTGCGGTGTCGAAACCGAAGGTGTAGTCGGTAGCGTTGACGTCATTATCGATGGTCTTTGGCACGCCCACGACCGGGATACCGTTATCGGAGAGCCACTTGGCACCCTTGAGCGTTCCCTCACCGCCGATGGCGATGAGCGCATCGACCTCAGCATCAGCCATGTTGGCCTTGATGGTGTCCAACCCAGCCTTGAATTTATCTGGGTGAAGGCGGCCGGTGCCAAGGATGGTTCCGCCGCGCAGGAGGATGCGGTCTATCTCTGCGTCGTCATAAAGGTCACGGCGGCGGTCTTCCATCAGACCAACCCAGCCGTCCTCGTAGCCGACGACCGTATCGCCGAACTCGTTGGATGCGGTACGAACGACCGCGCGGATAACAGCATTCAGACCGGGGCAATCACCACCGGATGTCAGTACAGCAAGACGCATGACATCCAATCTACTCGCTTCCCTATAGCCTCGCAGTTTCCGCTACCGCATGCAGGGTGTCGCGGAAGAAGAGGGACGCCACGCACCCTGCTGAAAGCATCGCGACAATGACCACGAGGGAATCCGCGGCCCCCGCTACCTGCATAACCGCTGACACGGCGGCTACTCCAATGACCGACCCCACCTGCCTGGACGTGTTATAGACGCCGGATGCCGCGCCCATGAGATCTGCATCAATATCGCGCATCGTCGTCGCGGCATTAGAGCCCCAGATGAAGGACTGTCCCGCCCCCAGCGCCGCGCAGGGCAGGCACAACCACCAGGCCGACACTTCGGCCTGCATGAGGAACCACAGTGCGAGGAAGGTCGCAATCAGGATGCCGAAGCCCGCGACCGCCAGACGTCGTGGGTGCAGCTTATCCGCCAGAATGCCCGCCAAGGGCGACACGCACAGAGAGACCAGCGCCATGGGTGTGACGATGATTCCGGCATCGCGCGCCGACATGTCCTGCTCGACCTGCAGCCACATCATGATTGGAATCATCATCGACGCCGCCATAAAGCCCATGGACACGATGGCCACTGAACCTGCGGAGTAGTTGCGGTCCTTAAACAGCACGAGCGGGACGAGCGCCGCCTTCCCCCGCGATGATTGCAAGCGCACGAAGAGGTAGATGCCCACCACACCAGCAAGGAGCAGGACCCAAATCCACCACGGCCAACCAGTCTCTGGGCCCTGTTGCACTGCGAAGACGAAGCACGTTAACGCGATAAACGACGCCCCCACCGACACGAAGTCAATCTTCCCCATCGCCGTTGGCAAGGAAGGCACCCACAGGCCGGATAAGACAATCGCGGCGACAACAAAAGGAATATGGATCCAGAAAACAGCCTGCCACCCAAATGCAGCGACGACGAAGCCTCCCAAGAGCGGTCCGGCAAGTGTGGCCAAAGACCCAACCACTCCCCAGACGCCGAGCGCACGGCCGCGCCGCTCCCGCGCGAAAATACGGTTGATGACGGCCATAGTCTGCGGCATTTGAATCGACGCGCCGAAACCTTGCAAGGCTCTTGCTGCAATAAGAAACTCCACCGAGGGCGCTAACGCGCACAACAGCGCGCCGATGCCAAAGAGCCCGACGCCCAGCTGGAACATTTTCTTCTGGCCGTAGATATCGCCGAGGCGGCCGGTAAACAACAGCGGCACGACCACGGCGAGCAAATAGATGGCGGAAACCCACAGCACCTGGTTGACATCGGCGTGGAACTCACGGCGGACGTCGGGAAGCGCGACGGCAATCATCGATTGGTCGAGCAAGGACATGAAAAAGCCCAGTGATAGCGCGGCCATGGCGAGCCACCCTTGCTTCTCCGACGGCGGCGTTCCTGCGAGTTTCATGCAGCGAAGTCTAGCCACCGCACGCTCACGCGGCCTAAACTGAGGCGCATGGGAATGATTGATATCAAGAAACCGCAGGACGTATCGACGGCAGCGACCGTCACGCTGGGACTTATCGGCGGCTGGCTCACCGCCCGGGAGACTGGCATTCGCCCGCTTGGCGGCGTGGTGCTCGCCGCCGCTGGCGTGTGGGCGGGCCGCAGCTGGTGGGCTAAGACGAACCCGGCCACTACCGCTGGCCTGGCAGCTCTGTACACCGGCGCTTTTGGCCTCTCCCACCCGCTGGCTAAGAAAATGGGCTCCTGGCCCGCAGTCCTCACCGTCACTGCCGCGAGCGCTGGCGCTGCCTACGCGCTTTCCGACGCCAAGTAGATCCCCCTCCCACGCCCCTTCACGCTGTCCTTGACGGCTGGAGGGGCGTTTTACGTCCTCGCGCGGGCAAAGGCTCCAACATTTTTGCGTCGAACGTGCTGGCTAATGTGGGGTGGCTACCCCCGTTTATAGTAACGACTTGACACGAATTTAACGCAGGCTATGGCCATACGGAGTGTGTGATACTAGAATCATGGTTAGAACACTTCTTCTACCACATGTTTATCTCGGGGGAGATACCCATGACCACTGCCACACGCCCACCAACCTTCTTCTTTTCCACCACCAACCCGAATAACCCACACGCCATAGCCCGCGCGAAAGCACGACGAGCCGCCTATGACACCTGGGTCGGGGCTATGCCCAGCCTGCAGGCTGATATCAACACCACCGCACTATCCCTAGTTGCTGCCTGGTCACTGCCCGAAGGCCACATCAAATCCGGCCTGCGTGCCATCCACCGCCTAGATAGCCTGCCGAAAGTCAAAGCCATACAAGACACCCA
>NZ_KV818338.1:128731-162905 GCF_001814885.1 Corynebacterium sp. HMSC068G04
CGTAGTCAAATCAGGCGCAAAGTCCGCGATATCTGCAAAACCCTCGATAACTCCATCGCCTACCAGGACACCCGCCCTAAAAATACGTACCGGTTTTCTTCTAACGGCACCTCAGCCTGGCTGGAACTGCAAGTTGCTGAAGACACCGGCATTAAACTCGACGCCTTCATCCACCACACCGCCGCCAAGGAAGACATCACCATCCCGGAGACAGTCATAAAACTGCTTTCTGGTGAGATTAAGCCACCAGCTACCGTGGTGTTACACACCTACCAGGCCTGCGACATTGAGGATGCACCAACCTTTATTGAAGGCTTCGGCTGGCGGGCTAAGCCGATGCCGCATGATAAGACCCGGGACTTAACCGGTGACGTTGCCGAAGCCGATGGCTACCAACCAGGAATCATCATGCGCAAACATGTCGAAGGTCGTGATGGGACCTGCCGGGTTGGCGGCTGTGGCAAACCGGCTTTCCTTAGCCAGTTGGATCATCGGCATAACTGGGCTGAAGGCGGGCCGACCCACCCGAAGAACCTGGCGTGTTTATGCCAGGGTCATCACAACATGAAAACCGATGGCACCCTCAAATACCTGCTGGACCCGTATAGCGGGGATGTTATCTGCCTGTTTGAAGACGGTACTTGGACTATCACCGAAGCCGACGGGCCGCTAGCACCAAAACAGAAACGGTGGGCACAAACAGTAGCCCAACACATCACCGCCACCAGAAAACGCGTACGCGAGGAAGCCCAACACTTAAAACAAGAACTCGACGACTACGCACAACAACAAGCCAAAGCCAAAGCAGAAGCCGAAGCCAAGGATGAGAGCAAGACCAACGCTGATGCCGGCACCGACGACATCCCCTTCTAAACCCCGTCGTTCCAGACGACGAAGAACTCAGACACACTCCGCGGAGGCTGAACCCAGACTCGTCGTTTCAAACGACGAAACCCGACCAAGGAAACCGAAAGGAAAAGAGAAAGACTACGAACCAACGAACACACACCGTCGAATAAAACGACGAAGGCCGGCGGCCTCCCACGTCAGTGAAAGACCCCGGCTCATGCGCACTACGGGCTGGCCCGAAGTGTGTCTACTACTTGCGCCCTGCTTCGTAGGCGGCGCCGACCTTGTACAGGCGGTCATCCTTAAATGCCGGTGCCATGATCTGCAGGCCGGTGGGCAAGTTGGTGTCGGATGCCATTCCGGAAGGAACGGACATGCCGCACACGCCGGCGAGGTTCAACGGCAGGGTGCACAGGTCGAAGTTGTACATCTCCATCGGGTCCTCGACCTTCTCGCCCAGCTTGAAGGCTGTGGTCGGGGTGGTCGGAGAAACGAGGACATCGACCTGCTCGAAGGCACGCTCAAAGTCCTGTGCAATGAGGGTGCGAACACGCTGCGCTTGGAGGTAGTAGGCGTCATAGTAGCCGACGGACAGGGCGTAGGTACCCAGCATGATGCGGCGCTTGACCTCGGGGCCGAAGCCAGCCGCGCGGGACAGGGACATGACCTCTTCCGCAGAGTGGGTTCCATCATCACCCACGCGCAGGCCGTAGCGCATGCCGTCGAAGCGGGCCAGGTTGGAGGAGACCTCACACGGCATGATGAGGTAGTAGGCAGCGAGAGCGTCATCGAAGTGCGGGCAGTCGACCTCAACGATCTCTGCGCCCTGAGACTTCAGCTGCTCAACGGCTGCATGGTACGCCTCCATCACGCCCGGCTGCCAGCCATCGCGCTCGAATTGCTTGATCAGGCCAACCTTCACACCGGACAAATCGCCGTTAGCGCCCTCCTTGGCAGCGGCGACTACCGGCGCGACCGGCTTGTCCACGGAGGTGGCGTCGAAGGAGTCGTGGCCGGCAATGATTTCGTGCAGCAGTGCGGTATCCAGGACCGTGCGGGCGGTCGGACCAGCCTGGTCCAGGGAGCTTGCAGCGGCGATGAGGCCGTAGCGAGACACCGTGCCATAGGTCGGCTTTACGCCCACGGTGTTCGTCAGAGCGGCCGGCTGGCGAATAGAGCCACCGGTGTCGGTACCGATACCCAGCGGAGCCTGACCAGAAGCAAGGGCTGCCGCGGTACCACCACCGGAGCCGCCCGGAGTGCGCTCGGTGTCATACGGATTGTGGGCCGGACCATAAGCGGAGTTCTCGTTGGAGGAGCCCATCGCGAACTCATCGAGGTTCGTCTTACCCAGGATCGGAATACCGGCCTCGCGCAGCTTGGTCACCAGCGTGGCGTCATAGGGTGAGACCCAACCTTCCAGCATCTTGGAGGCGGCGGTTGTGGGGGCGTCGGTAGTCACCAGCAGGTCCTTGAGCGCCAGCGGCACGCCAGCCAGGGCAGAGGCTGGTTCTTCGCCGGCGTCGAGGGACTTATCGACGGCGTCGGCAGCCGCCAGCGCTTCCTCAGCACCAACGTGCAGGAAGGCGTTGAGTTCACCATCGGTCTCCGCGATTCGGTCCAGGAAGGCCTGAGTTACTTCGCGGGAGGTGAGCTCGCGGGAGTGAATCTTCTCAGCCAGCTCGGCGGCGGTCAGTGCGGTAATGCCCTCGGTGGGCGCAATGAATTGTGCCATTCTTATTCGTCTCCTCCACCCAGAATCTGCGGAACCATGAAGCGGTCATCCTCGGTCGCGGGCGCCTGATCCAGAGCCTGCTCAGCGGTGAGGGTGCGCACGATGACATCCTCACGCATCGGGGCGTTAACGGAGTGCGGGTGCGACATCGGCTCCACACCTTCAGCCTCGACCTTGCCAACCGCGGACACCGAGTCCACGATCTCGTCGATCTGCGCGGCGAACTGTTTTAGTTCTTCCTCGCTCAGGGCCAATCGCGACAGCTTTGCCAGGTGCGCGACCTCGTCACGCGAAATATCAGACACGCGAACTCCATCCTTTTATTCATTGAGACGGTTGATAGCTAAGCACCCATGGTACTGCACGGCTGGTGCCACGCCACCACCACTCCTCCCCCTACACACCACTGAAGCTATTGAATAGTATTCGATACGTTGGGTACCATCGATCAAGTTGTACAAACTATTCGCATCAGCGATTTCCCTACCTAGTCATCTTCCCCCAGAAAGAACGATATGTCGTATCTCGTCCGTGTCCTACTCCCTGACACTCCCGGCAGCCTTGGCCTCCTCGCCAACGCGATGGGCAGCATCGAGGCCGATATTCGTTCCGTGGATATCGTGGAGAATTTCCCGGACGGCACGGTCATGGATGACATCGTCCTCGATCTCCCCCAGTCCACCATGGCTGATGAGATCATCACCGCTGCACAGACCGTGGAGGGCGTAGAAGTTGACTCCATCCGCCCCTTCAGTGGACGCGTTGACCGCCGTGGGCAGATCCACGTGCTGGCTAAGGTGGCTTCGCAACGCAACGTCACCGCCGCGATGAAGGAGGTGTGTGCAGCAATCCCGAAGGCGCTGACCTCCAATTGGGCCATCGTCATTGCTAATGACGACAAGATCAGCCGCATTGCTGCCTCCGACGCCGCGCCTGCCGACGACGGCTCGATCCCCACCGACCTCAACATCACCTCGGCGCGCGTGCTCAATCCGGAGAAGGACACGTGGATTCCTGAGTCGTGGACGCTGATCGAATCCGCGCTGGCTGCCGCTCCCCTCGTGGGCACGAAGTATGTCGTCGTCATGGGCCGCGTCGGCGGACCGGACTACCTTGCCTCCGAGGTCGAGCACTTGGGTGACTTGGGCGCTATCTTGGGCGCCTTCCTCACCTAGTTAGCAATGCGTTGAGTCCCGCGGCGACGTCAGGAACCACGTGGTCCACCTCGTCGGTAATCTGCGTTCCCGGGAACGTGAAGGACTCGGTGGCGATGGAGTGCATCGAGAGATCGTTAAAGCTATCGCCGAAGGTGTAGAGTTCAGCTCCTTCGTGACCGAGGTGGCCAAGCAACCGCGTCAAGCCCTCGCCCTTGTTGTGCCCGGGCGGCATGATGTCGTAAAAGTCGCAGTTGAACGAGGACTCGACTGCACAATTCGCGCGGACCCACTCGTCGACCTCGCGGCGCAGCTCAGCGTTGCCTGGAATCCACAGGGACATGAGAACGGTGCTGCGCTTGGCGACGTCCCCCGGATCCATCACTTCCGTATTCGCCACCATCGAGGATTCCCGGCCAGCCAGACCGTCCCACGCCACCTGGTCGGCTCCAGACAAGCCAGTGAGGTAGATGTTCAACGGCAACCCGGTGAAACGGTCGATGACGGCTTGGACGATATCGCTGGGCAGGTGCTCCTCGTGGAGGATCGAGTAATCGCCGTCCGTGATGACGGTGCCGTTGTAGAGCACGTGGTAATCCAGCTCCACGCCGAATGGCTCAAGGGTGTTGCGTGCATTGGCGATGGACTTGCCCGTCGCGGAGATGGCGAGGTTGCCAGCGGCCCGCCACGCAGCGATGGCTTCCTTTACGGCCTCAGTTATGTCTTCGTTGACGTAAACGGTTCCATCCATGTCCAAAGCCGCAATCTTCATGCCCCGTAGTGTATTAGACCTTTCACGGCCGAGTCCACCACCGCGGTGCACGCCTCCTGGATGTCGGGTTGCGCCCAGGGGAAGGTCAGGGAGACGTCGGCAAGCGCGTGCATAGGCAGGTCATTGTGACCATCACCTAAGGTGATGAGCTCAATCTCGGAACGCTCGCGGCTAAGATGTTCAAGCAGCCAAGTCAAGGCGAAGCCCTTGTTGTGGCCGGGCGGCGTGATATCGAAGAAGTTTCGGTTCATCGCGGTGCCGACGGGAAAGCGGTCCGTCACCCACTGCGCAATCTCTTTCTGTAGCTCTGGGTTACCCGGCGTCCAGGCGGCGACGAGGGGGAAGACCTCCTTCTCGATGCGCTCAGGCGCGACCGCCTCAGGCTCGCTGATGATGGGATTGTGTACGCCCTCTACATTGCGCACGAGGTAGCCATCGGGGCCTTCCAAGCGCGTGCAATACAGGTCGAGCTTCGGAATATCACGAACCCGCTCATACACAGCGCGGACTACCTCGGGTGGCACGTGGCTTTCATAGAGCAACTCATAGTCGCCATCCATAATGACGGTGCCGTTGCACAGCAGGAAGTAATCGAACTCGACGCCGAAAAGCTCAAGCGCACGCCGCGCCGAGTGCGGCGACTTACCCGTGGCCACGACGGCGAGGTTGCCTGCAGCGCGCCACTGCGCAATGGCCTCTGGGACTTCCTCAGGCATATGCCCATCGAAGTAGATGGTGCCGTCGAGGTCGAAGGCGGCTAGCTTCATGCCTCGCCCGTCTCAAGGAGGCGGTTGAAGCCCTCTTCATCCAGGATGGTCAGCCCCAGATCGCGGGCCTTCTGTTCCTTGGATCCGGCATTCTCTCCGACCACGACGTAGTTCGTCTTCTTCGACACCGAACCGGATGCCTTTCCGCCGCGGGTGATAATGGCCTCCTTGGCCGAATCACGAGTGAAGTTCTCCAAGGTACCGGTCACTACCACAGTGATGCCTTCCAGCGTCTGCGCTGGTTTATCGCTGACTTCCTCCTCCATGGTGACCCCGGCGGCGGTCCACTTCTGCACGATGTTGTCGTGCCAATCCACCTCGAACCACTGCTTGAAGGATTCCGCGATGATGGTGCCCACACCATCGGTATCCGCCAGCTCCTCGACCGATGCTGCGCGCAGCACTTCCATGGAGCCAAAGCGGGTGGCTAGTGCACGTGCCGCAATGGGGCCGACGTGGCGGATCGACAGCGCGACGAGCACCCTCCAGAATTCAGCCTGGCGGGCCGTCTTGAGGTTCTCCAGCAGCTTCTTACCCGAAGCATTGAGCGCGCCCTTCTGTGTGGTGTAGACCGAGGATTTGAGGAGTGCTTGTTCATCGAGATCGAAGAGGTCCGCCTCATCCTTGAGCACTCCGGAGGAAATCAGATCCGCGGCAGCCTTCTCCCCCAGCTCGCCAATGTCGAGCGCCTTGCGGGAGGCCAGGTATTCCAGGCGTGCCGCCAGCTGGGCCGGGCAGCTACGAGTGTTCGGGCAGCGCCAGTCCTGGTCGCCTTCCTTCTGCGGAGCCAGCTTCGTACCACAGGCAGGGCAATTCTCCGGAAAGACCCATTCAGTCTCGCTGCCATCGCGCTTGTCCAGAACGGGGCCGAGGACCTCAGGGATGATCTCTCCGGCCTTGCGGATGATGATGGTATCCCCGATGAGGACATTCTTGTTCTTGACCTCGAATTGGTTGTGCAGGGTGGCCATGGAAACGGTCGAGCCGGAGACGAAGACCGGCTCCATGATGGCGAAAGGCGTCACGCGCCCGGTACGTCCCACACCGACCTCGATGTTGAGCAGCTTGGTGGTGACCTCCTCCGGCGGGTATTTATAGGCAATAGCCCAGCGCGGCGCGCGCGAAGTCGCGCCCAAGGCGCGCTGGCTGGCCAGGTCATCGACCTTGATGACAAGCCCGTCCATTTCAAAGTAGGCATCGTGGCGGTGCTCCTCCCAGTACGTGACCCGCTCTTGTACCTCCTTGGCTGTGGTGACCCGCTGGGTATAGGGAGACACCGGAAATCCCCAAGCCTCTAGGGCCTTGTAAGCATCGTGCTGCGAGGTGGGCTGGAATCCCTCGCGCGCGCCAATGCCGTGACAGACCATGTGGAGCCGGCGCTTCTTGACGTCCTCCGGATCCTTCATGCGCAGCCCGCCTGCCGCCGCGTTGCGGGGGTTGGCAAAGGTGGGCTTGCCGTCTTCGCGGCGCGCGGAGTTGATCTCCTCAAACTCATCCGGGCGCATGTACACCTCGCCGCGAACCTCCACCAGGGACGGCACCGGATACTCTTTGGTACCCGTCAGCTCGTGCGGGATATCGGGGATAACGCGTGCATTGGCGGTGATGTCCTCGCCCACACGACCATCACCGCGTGTGGCGGCCGTGGCGAGCTTGCCATCGCGGTAGACCAAATCAATGGACAGGCCATCAATCTTGAGCTCGGTCAGATAAGCCTCGGCCGGCGTGCGGTCCAGCCAGTCCTGCAGCTCATCCGCACTGAAGACGTTGTCCAAGCTGTACAGGCGCTCCAGGTGCTCGATGTCGACAGCACCTTCCGGCGCAGCACCGACCTGCTGGGTTGGCGAATCCGGGGTCTGCAGCTCCGGGTGCTCCGCCTCAAGCGCCAGCAAGCGCTGGAAGAGCGCGTCAAAGTCCGCATCCGGGATTGACGGCTCACCGTTGTAGTACAACTCACGGTGCTTGCGCACTTCCTGGGCAAGCTCGGACCATTCGCGTTGGATATCTACTGCATCACTCACGAGTCACTAGTGTAGCGGGGCTACCGGACATGCCTATGACCTGCGGATGGTCATTCTGCAAGAGTTCGTCCGTCATTCTGCAGCACTTCCACAGTGCGTGTCCGAGCCGGGCGCTAGAGTGTTGTCCATGAACTTCGACGCCACCCGCATGCTCTCCTTCGACCTCGAAACCACCTCCGTGAAGCCCAAAGAAGCCCGCATCGTCACCTCTGCCCTGGTGCGTATCGACGGGCGTGAAGTAGACAAGCGGGAAATGCTCGCTGACCCCGGCGTGGAGATCCCCGAGGAAGCCGCCAAGATTCACGGCATCACTACTGAGAAGGCCCGCGCGGAAGGTCGCCCCCACGAGGAGGTGCTCAAGGAGACGGTCGATTCCATCTATAAGGCCTGGGACGAGGGGCTCACGCTCATCGTCTACAACGCCGCCTACGATCTCTCCGTACTGCGCGCGCTGACCGGGGACTTCACGGTCAACGGCCCGGTGTTCGATCCTTTCGTTATCGACCGCGTTAAGGATAAGTGGCGCAAGGGCAAGCGCACCTTGGAGGAGGTCTCCGCCCATTACGGCGTGGAATTGAGCAACGCGCATGAGGCGACTGCCGACGCCCTCGCGGCCGCCCGCGTGGCCTGGAAGCAGGTGCGCCAGCACTTCCCTGAGCTAGCCCAGATGGATACCAACGAGCTCATGGAGTACCAGGCCGTCGAGTGGTACAAGGACCGCGAATCCTTCAAGAAGTACTTGGAGGGCCGCGGGCGCGATGCCTCGGATGTCTCCACCGCGTGGCCGATGATCTCTTAAATCCCACTCCCCTTGCCAGTTTTCTAGAGTTCTGGAATTCTAGAAACCATGGAAACGACAGTCGAAGCACGCCTCGCCGAACTCGAAGCGCGCGTCGCCGCGCTTGAGGGGCGCACCACGCCCACCGACGCCGGCCCCGCATCCACCACTGGAGAAAGCTCGGCCTACTGGCTGGTCGACGCCCTCGCACCCAACGAGCAGCTTCCCGACGGCTCCATCATCTTTGGCGGCAACATAAACGTCGGCAAGCGCACTTATGCCTATCAATGGCAGCGCCCCACGAACTTCGTCACCGACGAGGATTGGGCAGAAAACCTCGAGCGCCTATCCGCCCTTGCCCATCCAGTCCGCGGCGAAATCCTGCGCCGCCTGCTCGCCGCACCCGCGACAGCCGCAGAGCTTGTCGAAGAAGACATCGTCTCCTCTACCGGCACCGCCTACCACCACTTGAGCGCGCTGACCCATGCAGGCTGGACCACGAAGTCTGGCGGCGAGTATTCCATCCGCCCCGCCCGAGTTATCCCCCTTCTCACCATCATCACCGCGAGCGAGGACCACTAATGCGTAGAATATCCCTAGCCGTCATCGCTGCCATTGCCGTTGCAGCCATCCTGCTCATCACGGGGCCGCAAAGAATTGCTCTGGCAAAAGACAAAACTGGCGACGAAGCCTTAGCTGCCCAGTTGGAAGAGCACTCAGAGTCCGGCTTCCACAACCTCACTGCCTTTACCCTCCAAGACGGCAAGGTCACCTTTGCGGGACTGGGCAGCGACGAGCACACGGAGGTCGAAATCGGCTCCGTGACCAAGATGTTCACTGGCGAACTGGCCCACCAGCTCGTCGAAGAGGAAAAACTGAGAACTGACACCACTGTGGGCGAGGTCCTCAATGTTGGCGATGCGCCCGTCGCTGACGTCACCCTCCAAGAATTGCTCGACCACACCTCTGGCCTACCGCGACTGGCGAGCGCGAGCCTCCTCAGCAATCTCGCCTCGGGTGTCACCGGCTCGAACCCCTATGAAGGCGAGACCGTAGAGGACATCGTGGCTGCCGCCACGGAGGCCGAACTAAAAGACCGCGGTAAAGAATCCTATTCAAACCTTGGCTATGGGCTCCTGGGCCACATGCTCGAGACCGTTGACGGGCAACCTTATGAACAGATGCTCAAAGAACGCATCTTCGAGCCAGCTGGCATGACAGAAACCTATCTCATGACGCCGGGCTCTGTGCCTGACGACGCTCCACGCGGCCTAACCCCCACCGGCCGCCACGCTGAGCCGTGGGAGATGGAAGGCTCCGCACCCGCGGGAGCCATCCGCTCCACGGCAAGTGACATGGCCAAGTTCGCCGAGTGGTTCATGGACAACGGCGATACCGACTTCGGCTGGCAGCCTCCCAGCGAAAACAATGCTGGGTACTGGCACAACGGCGGTACATACGGTTACTCGACGATGCTCATCATCGAACCAGAGACCAAACGCGCTGCCTTCGCCAACAACGATTCCCTCGCCGGTACCGAAGACCTCGCCCAAGCTCTATTCGACGAGCTCGGATCCTAAGGAGACACCGTGTTACTCACCATCAGCATGATCGTTATCATCGCCTCCCTTCTATGGTCCGCATGGAAGGCATTCACCACCCCAGGGAAGACAGCCTCGCGCGTTATTTCCGTAGCAATCACTGCCATCGTCATCGTGCTCATCGGATATACCTTGCCCTGGAATGCGGACCTCCACTTCTTCTGGTGGTATGGCCTCGTCGCCGCATGTGCTGTGTACGCCGGTGCGGTGGCCTGGCGGGCTATGGATTCGAAGCCCGCAAGCACAATCTAAGTCCTCCCGTACACTGACGTTATGACTGCTCCCGCTTACCGCACGGTCCATATCCACGACGTCAATCCCTCCGTAATTGCCACCCTTCAGAAGTGCGCTGACGCCGCTGGGGTTTCTTTGGAAAACTACCTGCGCGATCTCCTGACAACCACAGCTTCACGCCCTGAATTTTCGCCGCGTCCCAGCGTCCAGGAAAAGCTCGCGGAGCTCACCCAGCGTGACCCTATAGCTATAAACGGCGATTTTGACATCGTCGGCGCCATTCGGGCGGGGCGGGACGCCTAATTCCACCTGGGGGACGAAAGTCTCCCAAATCTCCGCTTTTAGAAAAGTCTCCCAAATCTCCCAATGCCCTAGGATTGAGACTATGTCCCCACATGAGAACCCATTCCGCCCCACCTTCGGCGTTCCACCACTCTTTTGGGTTGGGCGCACGGCAGTGCTCGACACCTTCCGGGCTGCACTCGACTCCCAGCCGGGCAGCCCGGGCCGCTCGCTCATCATCAGCGGTGCCCGCGGTATCGGTAAGACGGTTTTGCTCAATGAGCTCGAAGATATCGCTTCTAGCCGCGGGTGGATTACCCTGCGGGCCTCGGGACGCAGCTCCTTGGTGGAGGAACTCGTGGACACCACCATCCCGCGCATCATAGACAAGCTTGCCCCGGCGGATAAGAGCAAGGTCAACCGCGTCGGTATTGGCGGCCTGGCAACCATCGGCATCCAGCACAACACCGAGGAAGCCTATAAACCGACGTTGAACACCCGCCTGCGCGAGCTTTTAGGCCTGCTCAAAGGCACTGGCGTACTGCTCACCATCGATGAAGTGCAGGACGCAGACGCCGAGGACCTCACCTCCCTGGCCGTGACCTACCAAGACTTGGTGCGCGATGAGCTCGATGTCGCTATTGTCGCCGCGGGCCTTCCGCAGGGAGTCAACCGCCTGCTGGACCTGCCGGGTGTGACCTTCCTGCGCCGCGCGCAGAAGTTCGTTCTGGGGCCGCTCTCCCCCGCGAACGCCAAGGTGGCCTTCACAGAAACCGCGGCGCAGTCCGGACTCGAATTCACCGAGGATGCGGTTGCGGCTGCGGTGCGGCTGTCCCGAGGCTACCCCTACATGGTGCAGCTGGTGGGCTCATTGGCCTGGGGAAAGGCGCAGCGCGAGGGTGGAAGCCGCATCGAGGAGGGTGACGTCGCGGCAGTGTCAGCCGAGGCGATCTCGGTTCTCGGCGCCCAGGTCCACCAGCCCGCTACCCTGGCGCTTCCGCCAGCGCAGCGCCTCTTCCTCGAAGCGATGAGCGCGGTTATGGAGAACGGCACGGCGGAAATCAAGAACATCGCCGCTCACCAAGACCGGACGGTGCGCTCACTGTCGGCCACGCGCCAAAGGCTTATCGACGCCGACCTGATCGAGCCCACCGCACACGGCCAACTCCAGTTCGTCATCCCTTATATGGAGGCCTACTTCACCGCGACGGACAGCCTGGGGAGGATTGATTAAAAGGGAAATTGGGGAAGCAAAACTAGCCGCAATCCCAGTAAAAGACAGCACCATCGGCCCTGCCAGTGTTTTCGGAGCGGTACACGACAGCCTCGCCAGCCTGCATTTTCTTCAATGCGTCCGGGTGCAGAAATACGTGGGCCACACCGAGGTCACCCCACATGGCCTCGAAAGGAAGCTCTTCTTCTTCCAGATATGTGGAATCGATTTCTAGGAAGTGAACGTACCCTTCAGGCTGCGTAGGGTCTTGTGCGAAGGCTGGGAAACCGCCAAGCATAATGTCGCTTTGGTTTCTGGCTGCGGCTCGCAACTCAACCAGCTCGTCAAAGTAATCAAACTCTTCAAGAAAGTCATCGCCTTTTCTAGACTTCAAAGCCTCGTACACTGCATAGTCGGTGGGAGGGACCATTGCCACTGCACTAGACAAGGAGATCGGAGAGTTCATAACCTCCCCAAGATCCTTGCTAAACGGGGAACAAAAATCCTCGTGCTTTTCATCGAAGGCAGCAGGCTCCGCGGTATGAGGTCCAGGAAAGCTGTGGTTGCCAAAGCCTTCCGCAGGCTCAGGGATATAGCGAATTTCCATGCCATCGCCAGGCGAATCCGAATCGAAACCGCCGAAGAACGGATCAGCACCGACGAAGAGTTGAAAAATTCCTGACTCCGGAATCAATCCGTCGAGAGTTGCTTCGCTTTCCGACGCCCCCTCCGCACGCACATGACAGACAATATCGGCAAAATTTAGCTGAATGATATGGAGTAATGGCTGACCGTTCTTTGAAATGGGCCATGTCGAACCTTCCGGAAGATACGGTCTACCTCCGAAGTACGAGCCATGTTCGGTGGGAGTGCCGTTGGAGTAGGGAAGGACGACGCCTGGCTTGGCAAGTTGGATTAGGTCATCGGCATCTTCGGAGACGAGCTCTCCGGACTCGATCATCGAACGTAACGCTTTAACCTGTGCTGTGAACTCTGGCATGGCAGGTGGTTCTTTCTCTAGGACAACGAGGGATTTAATCAGGGATTATCCTACAAAAGAAAGCATGCTGCAATAGATATCTAGCCTGTTCTGGTTCATATTCGAGGCCTAGGTCAGGTGAAAGCTCAATTAGAGATCCCCAGCATCGCGGGTGAGAATGCCGGCGGTCTCGTTAACCGAGCGCAGAGAACGAGCGGAAGCCTTGACGGGATAGACGTCGAAACGGTCGACGAGGAGCTCGCGCGGCATGCCGATGCGGTCGAGATGCCGGGCCAGCGCAATGGCCTCCGCGCGGGCATCGGAACCTTCAAGGCCCAGACCAATGCGGTGGCCCGCGTTGAGGTGCTCGCCCAAGCCGTCCAGGTGGCGCGGGGTCTCCAGACCACGGAAATCCGTGAGGAAGGTCGTGGCTGCGGGCGCGACTGACCACAGCGGCGGGGCGTGCAGGTAGTCGGCCTCGAAGACGAGAAGCTGCTCAAGAGCTACCTCGTCTGGGACCGCCGGAATGGTATCGAAGTCGGTGGTGCCGGGGATTCGGCCGGAGATGACGTCTGCGAGGAGTGGTTCGTCGAGTTGGACGACGACCTCCCCGTGGAAGCGGCGCGCAACATCCGCGGCGTGGGCACGGAGGCCGTAGAGAAGTGACTCTGCGAGTTCGTTGAAGGCGCCGCGATCGGTGAGGACGCGGTGGCCGTCGGAAAGCTCAATGCTCGCCGCGAGCGACCACGGGCCGAGTGCTTGAATCTTGACGCGGGGCACGGTCTCGCCCCAGACCTCCTGGACCTCGTCGAGGTCGCGCTCCAAGCGGTCCCACGTACGCCGGGTCAGCAGCTGCGGGCGCGCTGTCATGCGCCACGAGCGCGGGCCGCGGTCGATGGAGATAGCCTCCAGCATGCTGGCCGTGCGGCCCACCGCATCGGAGCCGAGCCCACGCTCGGGCAGCTGCGGGATGGCGGGAAGCTCGGTCTCCCCCATGATGATGTCCGCGGCCTCTGCGATGGAGGTACCGGGCATGGGGCCAAGGGCGAATCCCGTCATCTACGCCGTCCCGGAGATGGTACCGGAGCCCAGCACAATATCGCCCAGCTCATCCGGGCTCGGCAGATAGAGCACGGCGGCCTGGCCACGAGCCACACCGGAAAGAGGCTCCTTCAGCTCCAGCGTCATGCGGTCGGCCTCGCGCTCCACGTGCGCGCGGCAGGGAACGACGGAACCGTGGGCTCGCACCTGCACCTCGCAGTCGAAGTCGCCCTCCATAGCCGGGTGCAGGTACTTCAAGCGGTCGGCCTCAATTCGGGTCACGGCCAAGTCGGTGCGCGATCCGACGGTGACGGTGCCGGTGGCAGCGTCGATGTCGGTGACGTAGCGCGGGGAGCCGTCGGCAGTCGGCGTCTTGATGTCGAGGCCCTTGCGCTGGCCGATGGTGTAGTTCCACGCGCCGTCGTGTTCCTTGAGCTCATTGCCCTCGGTATCCACGATCATGCCCGGGCGCAGGCCGATGGAACGACCCAGGAAGGCCTGGGTATTGCCGTCCGGAATGAAGCAGATGTCATAGGAATCCGGCTTGGCCGCCGTGGAGAAGCCATGGCGCCTGGCTTCCTCGCGGATCTGCGGCTTCGGGGTATCGCCAATCGGGAAGAAGCAGTGGTCCAGCTCCTCCTTGGTGATGACACCCAGCACATAGGACTGGTCCTTGTTCTCATCTAGGGAGCGGCGCATGTAGCCATCGTCGTCGATAGTGGCGTAGTGGCCCGTAGCCACCGCATCGAAGCCCAGTGCCATGCCCTTACGGAGCAGGGCAGCAAACTTGATCTTCTCGTTGCAGCGCAGGCAGGGATTCGGGGTCTCACCGCGGGCATAGGAGTCCACGAAATCGCCGATGACAGCTTCCTTGAATTCTTCAGAGAAGTCCCATACATAGAAAGGAATACCGAGCTTGTCACATATACGGCGGGCATCGGCGGAATCCTCCAGGGAGCAACAGCCGCGTGCCTTCTCACGTGTCTGCTGCGCATCCTTGTGCAGGGCCAGGTGCACACCAATGACGTCGTGGCCCGCCTCCACCGCACGCGCGGCTGCGACCGAGGAATCGACGCCGCCGGACATGGCTACCAATACTCGCATGCTCTCCCCTTCTCGTTTCGTTATCGCCCACCAAGGCTAGTCGCGGTGCACCTCATACCCCAACACACGAACCACGCAGCCTATTCCCTAAGCTAAGAGGCACTATGGGCAGAAAGCGCAACACCACCAGCTCCATCGCGGGCACCTACGAGATTTCCACCGGCGAACTCGTCGTCGAGCCGGATCCTTTCCGCGACGGTGCCTTCATCCTCAACGTCAATGGCGTGCCATCCTCACACCTCATCCCCGATGAGCCGCGCACCCTCGAGTTCGAGTACATGCGCTGGATCGCCGCCGCGGTAGAGAATCTCGCACCCGGCAAACGCCTACTCCACCTGGGCGGCGGTGGTTGCTCGCTACCACGCTACTTGGCTGACCTGTGGCCGGATTCCCACAACACTGTGGTCGAACTCGACGCCAAGCTAGCGGAGCTCGTCCGTGAGCTGGCCGATATTCCTTCCGCGCCCCGCGTCAAAATCCGCGCCGGCGAGGCGCGGGAGGTCACAGAAGGGTTCCCGCCGAACCGCTTCGATGTCATCATCCGAGACGTCTTCGCGGGTGATACAACCCCGAAGCCCCTCACTACCCAAGAATTTTTCCAGCACGCCCACGCCACCTTGTCCCCTGGTGGCCTCTACGTGGCCAACTGCGGCGACCACTCCGATCTCCAAGGCGCAAAGGCGGAGCTAGCCGGAATGGCAGAAGTCTTCGCACACGTCGCCGTTATCGCCGACCCTCCCATGCTTAAAGGCCGGCGCTACGGCAACATCATCCTCATCGGCTCAGATACCGAGTTGCCTGTCGACGGCTCCCCCGAAGCCGCCGCCCTAGCCAAGCCGCTTCTCTCTGGTGCGGTGCCCGCGCACTTCCGCGACGAGTCCTGGACCCGCCGCTTCTTTACCGGCACGAGCCCCCGCCACGACGCCCCGGCAACCGCCGACGATTAGCGCAGGCTCTTAAGCAGGTCCGCCACCTGCTTGGAATCAAATGCCGGGATGTCCACACCCGCGGCGTGACCAACACTGCGGGCGGCACGGCTGGCATTCTCCACGTCCTGCTCGCTGACGTTGTTGGCATCAAAGTCCTGCAGGTGCTGAGCGTTGTCAAGGAAGATGGCTAGGTCGCCGACGGTGGCGTCGTTGTTTGCCAGGCTCTTAAGATCATCGACACTGATAGCGCCGGTGTTGAGCAGCTTCTCCGCCTGCTTCACAAGCCCGGTCGGATCCACGTCTAGACCCGCATCCTTCGCGGCATCGGCCACGGCAGGAACGGCCGCCGCACCTGCTGCCAGCGCCAGGATGCCCGCAATCAGCACACCGGCGTCATCACCAAGGTCCACACCCGGAATGACCAAGTCATCCAAGATGCCACCGAAGTCAATGTAGTTGCCACCGGAGAAGGAGTGCAGCTGGGCTTCAGTACCGTTGAAGAGGTTCAGGTCAACGTCGGTCTCGATGCCGGCCACGCGGCCGCTACCGGAGCGCTGCCAGAAGGCCAGCTTGTCCCAGCCGCCGACCGGGTCCGGTGCGGTGTCCTGGTAGGCCGCCAGCCACAACGGATACTCGGAGAAGCGCGTGGTGTTACCCATCTGGCCCATCCAGAAGTACTTGTAGGTGTACAGCATCGGCGTACGGCCGGTCAGGGACTTGACCTCCGTCATGAAGGTATCAATCCAGTCAGCAAGCTGGTCGGCATTCAGTCCCTCATCCACCTCGATATCGAGCACCGGCGGCAGGGTCTGCGTCGGCACCAGCGCGATTTGGGAGGCGAAGCTAGCCGCCTGCTGCTTGGCGTCGCCGGCCGGGCGCGCGTAGTGGTAGGCGCCGACCTTCAGTCCAGCGGCTGCTGCGGCATTGGCATCGCGCACGAAGTGGTTGTTGACAAAGCCGACGCCCTCGGTGGCCTTCACGAAGGCATAGGACTGGCCATCGGACTTCACGGCATCCCAATCGATTCCGCGAAGGGACGCGTGGTTATTTCCGGAGACATCCACACCGGATGGTGCGTAGGACGGAATGGCAACGGCGGTGGATACGGACAGTGCCACGGCCGCTACTGCGGTAACGGCGGCGGTAACAAGGCGACGTGCATGGCTCATGCGCGCCACACTACCTCCGCTTTAACACTAATCACTGAAGCAACACACGAAACATTGAACTCTTTTGCCACACCACTGACGCAACTCCCCAACAACCGCTCCCAACAGCAGCAACCGCTGCTAGACTGCGCTTCACATCGCTACCACCCCATCAGGTGATCACGACGCCGACGAAGGACAGCGCCATGGACCAACCCACCATCGACCCACACCTTCCCAACGAGCCACAACAACCACAGACGCCCAACGCACCCCAAGCGCTCAACGCGCCCCAAGAGCTCAAAGCATCGGAGCTACCACCACGCCGCGGCTGGGAAGGAGTCTTCAACGAGAAACTCGCACTGTGGGGCTCCGCAATCCTTCTGTCCGGCTGGGCGCTGGGGTTGCTCTCCTTGCTCATCGCTGACAGCTCTACTTCGGGCACTGATGATGCCGTGTCCTTCTTCTTCGGATTCTTCGGCATTTTCGCGTTCATCGGGCTGTGTATCGCAACGCCTTTTCTCGCGACGCTTTTTGCCTTCCTCGCCCTCGCATCACTCGACTCTGACGTGCCAGAACGCAAACGCAACGCCAGAATCGCACTCGTGCTGGCGATACTGAGCATAGTGCCCATCGTTGTCTACTTCGGGCCAAAATACATGTTTTAGGTGCCGTCTCTGTGATGTCTAGGCCTTGACAACCTCAGCCAATGACAGCGCCAAAGACTAATGCCGACGAAGGATAGCCCCATGGACCAGCCCTCCATCGATCCTCACTTCCCCAATGAGCCACAGCGGCCCGCAGAGCCCAAGGAATCTGAGCTTCCTCCACGCCGCGGCTTAGCAGGAATCTTCAACGAGAAACTCGCCCTATGGGGCTCCGCTATCCTTCTGGGGAGCTGGGCGCTGGGATTCCTTTCCTTGCTCTTAGCAGACAGCGCTGCATCAGGCCCTGATGGGGCCGCGTCCTACATGTTCGGATTCTTCGGCCTTTTCGCGTTCATCGGGCTGTGGTTTGCAACGCCTTTTCTCGCGCCCCTCTTTGCCTTCATCGCCATCGCATCGCTTGACTCTGACGTTCCCGAACGCAAGCGCAACGCCATCATCGCACTCGTGCTTTCGATCGCGTCGGTGATTCCCATCGTCGCGCACTTCGCGCCGAACTATTTGTTCTAGGTCTCGACCCTAGGTGCTGGGCTCCAGGTGCCAAGTCCAAAACCTTGATACTTATGCAGTGCTTGGCGACGCCCCCACCCAAGCTTGCGGACCCTGATCATCCAGGAGTCCTGAGCGGGATGAGCCGCAGCCACGAGTAACCGGGCGCAGCTTATTGCATCGCTATTCGGAACCCAGCCCATCCACGATTCGCACTGTCTCCATCGCCACGCGCACGACTTTCCCAATCAGGTCCACGATGTAGCGCGGGTTTCCAACCTCATCGGCCCAATCGTTAGGGTCGTTGACGATGCCAGAAGCCTTATCCTTCTTGACCTGGTAGCGGTCAATCAGCCACGCGACTGCCGAGCGTGAGCCCAGCATGTACTCGTCGGCTTCTTCCGGGATACCGGCGATGGTCACGCGCTTGTTGTAGATCAGCTTCGTCACGTCATTGACGTTCTTGCCTGTCTCCGGGTCCTTGCGCTTGGCCCACTTCATCTTGAGCACGCGCCACGTCTCACGGTCTGCTTCATCGCCCTTGACCTGAATGTCTAACGGCCACGGCTCCACGGTCTCGTAGTTGACGTGAAGGTCCATCAGCTTTTGGCCAGCAGCAGCGAATTTATCAAACTCCGCACGTGAACTCGGCGTCTCAATATGCGGCAGCATCTTCTTCAAATCCGCCGCGTACTTCGTGCGGTAGACGGGGTCATGCAGCTTGCCGTAAACAAAGTGGAAGATGTCATCACCCGTGATGTCTGAACCCAGCGCATCGCGGTAGAGAGCCTTAATCTCATCAGTGATGTTATCCACGCGCACGTAGCCGTCAACGACCTCACCAATCGAACCGTAGACGCTGGCTTCGCCTTGCTTTACCGCGGTCCCCTCACCGAACAGCCCACCGTCGTCGGCTTCGACGGCGGCCCAGGTGAAGCGGGGGAAGTATTGGCCACCCGATCCTGCACCAGTCACATGTAGATCAGGCAGCAAGTTCGTTGCGATCACAGAGAAAGGAATAGCTGAACCATTTCCAACTTGATAGAACCCGATATTTCGGTGCACTGGGGTCGGGAAAATCGTTTGGAGTTGATAACGCCGATGATTCAATTGACTGTCAAAATAGACATTCTGCCGGTGAAAAGGGCGATAGAGACTTGTAACGGTAAATCCTGTTTGCTCAAGCGCTAACCGTCTATCCAACTGATTCTCCAAGCTTGAGGACCATTTACTACGTGTAGAATCGACAAACCACGGCTCATGTTTGAGGAAGTCCTTCGCCTTCTGATCTGGCTTAATTGCTTCGAGCGCCTTAGAATACGTGTCCCTCAAGGTAGCAACTTGTTTATCAAGAGCTGAGGCCGAAGAAGAATAGACCCAGGAATCACGGTTAGTTTGGAGTCCCGCAGAAAACACATTGAATACTTTCCTACTAGCTCCCTTCTTTTGACCGATAACCGGCCAAGCCCCGAACTCTTCGGACCGTTGATTCAGCCAGTCACCCTCCTTGTTCGGCTTGATTTTTTGCCATTCCATGTGTTCCACAGTCGAGTTATCAACAATCTCAAGCTTCTCATCACGGGTAGCACGATCAGGGGTCTGTACATAGTGCAGATCAAAGACCGTCTTGCTCGGGTCCTTTACTCCGATAAATACAGCGATCGTGGTCTGCGATCCCGCCCCAAAAATCTGGCCTCCCTCTGCTCGCCAATTGGAGTTACGCATATTGCCGCGAAGATTGAACACATAGAGGTCAGTAAAATCTTCGGCCATTGACAGGCGCACTCCGTCGCCGGTGTTTCCGTCGATCCATCCACCGTTGGAAACGAATGCAACAACGCCCTGGTCGCCAATGCGGTCGGTAGCCCAGCGGAAGGCACGAAGGTAGGAATCGTAGAGCGAGTTCTTGTTGGTCGCGGTGGACTTCGCAGCGTAAGTCTCAGCAATCCGCTTATCTAGGCTCGGGTACTTCAGGTTCGCGTTAAGGTCGTTCGCAGACTTCTGCCCTGCCGAGTACGGCGGATTACCAATCACCACGTTGATGGGTGCCTTCTTCTGTCGCTCGATGGTCTCGTTGTTCTCGCGGAAGATGTTGAGGTCTGGGATGTCACCTTCTTCGTGGATTTGGAAGGTATCGGCCAGCGCGATGTTGGTGAAAGGCACGTACTCGGGTGCAGGTTCGCCGTTGCGCAGGGCTGCCTCTTCGCGCAGAGCGTTGTAGGTGGTCTCAATGTTCACCGCGGAGACGTAGTAGGCCAGCAGCATGATTTCCGTGGCGAAGAGCTCGTTGGCGTACTTGCGGGCGAGGTCTTCCGGTTTGATAAGACCGGATTGCAGGAGGCGAACAGTGAAAGTAGAGGTTCCCGCGAAGGGGTCGAGGATGCACACTCCCTCATCGGTCAATCCCTTGCCAAAGTGTTTCTTGGATACGTCGTCGGCGGCGCGCAGGATGAAGTCGACGATTTCGACTGGGGTGTAGACGATGCCAAGAGCTTCGGATTGCTTCTTAAAGGCCTTGCGGAAGAAGCGCTCGTAAAGCTCCTTGATGACCTGCTGCTTGCCGGAAGCAGAGTTCACCTCAGAAGCGCGGACGCGGACAGACTCGTAGAACTTCTCCAGGGACTCGGTCTCGGTATCGAGGTTTGCCTTGGACAAGGCCTTGACCATCTTCTCCATGACTTGGGCCACGGGGTTGTGGGTGATGAAGTCATGGTTCTCAAACAGCGCGTTGAAGACTGGTGCCGTAATGAGGTGCTGCGAGAGCATCGAGATGGCATCTTCTTCGCTGATGCCATCATTGAGGTTATTGCGCAGGCCTTCGACGAAGCTGTCGAATTCGGTGCGGAGGGAGCCATCGGCGCCGTCGAGAAGCGCCCTAATGCGGGTGATTTGGTTCTCCGCGATGGTAGCGACGTCGTCGGCCCAGTCTTCCCAGTAAGTGCGGGTGCCGACCTTGTCCACCAGCTTGGTGTAGATAGCTTCTTGCCACTGTTCCAGGGAGAACAAGGCAATCTGCTGGGTCACGGTCGAACTATCGGCTAGCGGCTCCGGGGACTTGGTTTCATCCGCTTCCTTGAGCTTCTCAGCGTCGCTCTTCTCGTCATCCCTTGGCACGTGGACGACGTCGATGGGCAGGTCTTCTTGTCCCGCTGTGCCGTTGAGCGCAATGGAGTTAATCTTCGCGTTGAAGCGGTCATCGTGGGCGCGTAGCGCGTTGAGGATCTGCCAGACCACCTTGAAGCGCTGGTTGTCGTTGAGTGCTTCTGCTGGGGAGACGTTGCTGGCCACGGCCACGGGCAGAATGATGTAGCCGTAATCCTTGCCCTCTGACTTGCGCATGACGCGGCCGACGGACTGGACCACGTCTACCATGGAGTTGCGGGGGTTGAAGAAGATGACGGCGTCCAGCGCCGGGACGTCTACGCCTTCAGACAGGCAGCGGGCGTTGGTGAGCATGCGGGACTCGTGCTCACCTGCTGGGGACTCCAGCCACGAAAGCTTGGTGCCGCGCTCCATGGCGTTCATGCCGCCGTCCACGTGCTGGGCGGCGACGTGGAGGTCGACGTTGGTGAGGGAGACGTCGTTAAGCACTGCTTTTTCTTTGAGCAGTTCCTGGTGGGTACCGATGAGCGAGGGGTAGGTCTCCGCAATGAGTTGGGAGGTCTTGATGTCCTTGGCAAAGGCCACGGCGCGCTGCATGGGCTGGGCGTCTTCCTCAAAGCCGCCCTTCTTGCCCTGCAAATCGCCGGAGCGCTTGGCCAGGCCGTTCCAGGCGCCAATCATGGCAGACGCTAGAGAAAGGTTGACCTGGTTGTTCTCACTGTGGGCCATGGCTTGGGCGGCCACGGATTCATCCACGGTCATGACGAGCACCTTGTAGTCAGTGAGCAGGCCCTTGTCCACGGCCTCGCCGAAGCCAAGGCGGTAGAACTCCGGGCCGTAGATGGCTTCATCATCCATGGAGGCCAGCTCCGCGGAGTGCTCTTCGGCCTTGCCCTTGACGGCTTCGTCATAAAGGCGTGGGGTGGCTGTCATGTAGAGGCGCTTGGCTGCCTTGATGTAGTCGGCATCGTGGACGCGGACGAAGTTGCTGGCATCCTCCCCGGCCAAGGTGATGCCGGTGGTGCGGTGGGCTTCATCGCAGATGACGAGGTCGAAATCATCGAGGCCTACCTGCTGGGCATCGTGCACCGCCTGGATGGACTGGTAAGTGGAGAAGACGATGTTGAGGCCCTTGGCGCGCTTGCCGGATTCAAAGCGCGTGGTGATGTCCTTGCCTTCGGTAGAAACTGGGACTTCAAGGTCGTAGACGGCGATGTCTTCGGCCTTCTTGGAAACCTTGCTATCGGAGCACACCGCGAAGGCGCGCATGTCGAGGCGGCCCTGGGCGGTCCACTCCTTCAGAGTTTGGGAGAGCAAGGAGATGGACGGCACGAGGAAGAGGATGCGGGCCTTGCCGCCGTTGTCCTCAGCAACGCGCTCCGCTAGGCGCAGCGCGGTGAAGGTTTTTCCGGTGCCGCAGGCCATGATGAGCTTGCCGCGATCATGGGTCTTGAAGCCTTCGATGGCTTTGTCGATGGCCGCCTGCTGGTGCGGGCGGGGCTCAAAAGTCTCACGTTGGGAGAGGTTGATCTGGATGGTCTTATCGCGTATCTCCGAGCCAGGGAAGGCCACGTCCCAGTTGATGGGTGACTCCGCAATCGCGGAGATGCCAATGCGGCTGGTCGGAATAATCTGATTGGCCAGAGCATCCTCCGCGTGGGAGGACCAGTGGTCCGTGGTGGAGATGATCAGGCGGCTGCCAAAGTGCTGGCGGCCTTCTTCAGTGTCAAAAGAATGCCCGGAAGCCTCGAAGAAGGAATCCAGGTGGGACTTCTGGATGCGTGCCTTGGAGTCATAGAACTTGCACTGAATGGCGGTCCACGTGCCGTCATCCACGCGGCGAGCTACCAGGTCAATGCCGGTATCCGCCTTACCACCGTTGTAACGCCAATCCGTCCAGCGGTAGACCTCATCGAATTGGTTCTTCAAGGTCGGGTCGGTCTTGAAATAGTTGACCATCAGCTTCTCAAAGGCAATGCCATATTTAGCCTTTGGTTGGTTTTCACGCAGCTGTTCTAGGACCTCAGAGAACTTCGACATGACAACATTGTGCCTGATGGGCTATCGGCTCCGTGGCACAACACCGAAGATTGCGAAACGCGTTTGCTCGCCTTTGTCTTTGGGCGTCGGTACTGGCCGGGAGCTGTTGTGTTTACACCGACCGCGCGCGGCGAATAATCTCTGGAAGTTCGTTGATAACCACGTCGATGTCCTCTTCAGTGGTCATTCGTCCCAGGCTAAAGCGCAGGCTGCCGCGCCCGTGTTCCTCGTCAATGCCCATGGCTTCCAGCACGTGGGACATGCGGTTGACACCGGCGTGGCAGGCGGAGCCGGCGGAGGCTTCGATACCGGCGGCGTCGAGAAGCATGATGAGGCTGTCACCATCCGTACCCGGGAAGGACACGTGCAGGTGGGAGGCCAAGGTGGGCTCGGTGGAGTTGATGATGACGTTGTCGATGCTGTCCTCAATGCCGGCCTTGAGCTTGTCGCGGAGTGCCGTCAGGCGGGTGTCTTCCTGCTCCATTTCCGCGACGGACTCGCGCAGGGCCGCGGCGAGCGCGCTCGCACTCGCGACGTCGACGGTGCCGGGACGGATGCCGCGCTCCTGGCCGCCGCCGAAGGCGATGGGTTGAGGCGCCGGGGTACGGCGTGCGAGCAGCAAGCCAATGCCGCGGGGCCCGCCGAACTTGTGGGCGCTGGCAGCGAGTGTGGTGGCACCCAGCTCATGGAAGTTGATGGGTAGCTTGCCGGCGACCTGCACGGCATCGATGTGCACTGGGGTGTTCTGCGCGGCGGCGCGCTGAGTGATGTCCGCGACCGGCTGTATAGCGCCGGTCTCGTTGTTAGCCCACATGCAGGTGGCAACCGCGGCCGGGGTATCCAGGGCGCTTAAGTCGCTGATGTGGCCGGTGGAATCGACCGGCAGCAGATCCACGGTGGCGCCATGCTCAGCGCGGAGCTTCTCCACGGTCTCAAGGACGGCGGGGTGCTCGATGGGGGTCGAGATGATGCGCTTCTCCGCCTCCGGTGCTGCGCTTTGCGCAGCACGGAAAAGACCCTGGATGGCAATGTTATCCGCCTCCGTGCCGGAGGAGGTGAAGACTACCTCGATGGGTTCGCAGCCCAGCAGCTCGGCGACGGTCTCGCGGGCGTCGTCCAGCACGGAGCGTGCCTTACGCCCGGAGCCATAGGCCGAGCCGGGGTTGAGGGACCCGGCGGCGTCGACCCATGCGTCGATGGCGCACTGGCGCATGGGTTGGGTAGCTGCGTAATCGAGGTAGCGAGGCATTAGTTGCCGGCCCCCTTGCGGGACTCAAGCTCGGAGACCAGCGCCGGGGCGATCTCGTGGAGGTCGCCCACCACACCGAGGTCGGCGATCTGGAAGAAAGGCTCGTCCTGATCCTGGTTAACCACGACGATAGTCTCCGAGGTCTGCATGCCTGAGGTGTGCTGGATGGCGCCGGAGATGCCGAGGCCGATGTAGAGCTTCGGGGAGACGGTCACGCCGGTCTGGCCCACCTGGTGGGCCGGGTCGTAGAAACCTTCGTCCACGGCGTCGCGGGTGGCGCCGACGGCGCCACCGAGGACGTCGGCAAGCGGCTCCACCACGTCGGCGAACTTATCGCCCACGCCGCGGCCACCGGCGACGACGACCTTCGCGGAGGTCAGCTCCGGACGGGCGGTCTTCTCTGCCGGAGTGAAGGAGGTGACGGTGACGTCCTTCACGGTGGCGGCGGGCAGCTCGAAGGGAGCGGGTGCCGCGGTGACCGGCTGGGGTTCGGCAGCCACGGAGCCAGGGCGCAGAGTGTAAACCACGGAACCAGTGGCCGTGGAGGAGGTCTCGTAGGAGCCGCCGAAGATGGTGTGGTGCGCGGAGCCATCAGCATTGATGCCGTCGACGTTGACCAGGGCGCCCGAGCCCAGGCGGGCGGCGAGGCGGCCGGCGATCTCGTTGTTAGTCGGAGTCGCAGCCAGCACGATGGGCGCCGGGTTATTGGCGGCCAGGGCGTGGAGGGCGTCGACCTCCGGGGTGACGATGCGCTGCTCATAGTCCGCGGCGGTCGCCTGCACTACCTGGGCTGCACCGAAGTTGCCCAACTCGGTATCGAAGGAGGCGGCGGTGGCGGCATCCTTGGCAACAACGACGGCGGAGACGGTGCCGAGCGCGCGGGCGGCGGTGATGAGCTCGCCGGTAACGGGGCTGAGCTGGTCTGCTTCGTGCTCAACTAGGACATAAACGTGAGACATATCTTTTCTCCTTTAACCCTCGATGAGATTCTTGGCGGCCAGGAACTCCACGACCTTGGCGGCAGCCACGGCCGGATCTGGGTCGGTGATGACCTCACCGGCAGTACGGGCCGGGCGCTGCGCGGAGGCAGTCACCGTGGTGGTGGACGGCACACCGTCGATGCCGAGGTCCGCCACGGCGAGGGTGGTGACCTCGGCCTTCTTGGCTGCCATCAGGCCCTTGAAGTTGGGGAAACGCGGCTTATCGGCCTTGTCGGTAAAGGACAGGATGGCCGGAAGGTTGGCGCTAAGCTCCCAGTGGCCGTGGACATCCTCGCGGGTACCGGTAGCGGTGGCACCGGCCAAGGAGGCGGCCTTGAGCTCAGTGAGCGCGGGCAGCTGGCGGTACTCGGCCAGAAGGCCAGCAACAAGCCCGGTGGAGGCATCCGAGGAGTTGTTGCCCAGGGTGATGACCTGGACCTCACCGAACTTTTCTGCCACCTTGTTGATGGCGGCGTTGAGAACCCAGGCGGTAGCCAGGGCGTCGGCGCCGGCGAGGGCGTCGTCGACAACGTGCACGGCGTGGTCCGCGCCCATGGCCAGGGCCTTGCGCAGGGCCTCATCGGCAGCGGCCGGGCCCATGGTAAGCGCCACGACCTCATAGCCGGCGTCGGCGTTATCGTCGCGCAAGCGCAGTGCCTGCTCGACGGAGTACTCGTTGACCTCATCGATGACGTTATCCACCGAGGTACGGTCCAGTGTGTGGTCCGCCTCGAGGGTCTTGGTTGACCACGTATCCGGTACGTGCTTGACCAGAGCCACAATGACTGGCATGTGGGCACTTCCCCTTCCGTAAATTTTGAAACTATTAGGGTGCGTAATTACCTTCGGTCGATACTACTCGCGGTCCGCACAACACCGCGACTCCCTTCGATCCGATGCGCGTGACCACGAGAGTCTTGGCCGAGGAGCCTTTCAGTTTGAGCTTCTTGCGCAGCTGGTCCGGGTTCACGTCTTGCCCGCGTACCAGGATTTCCAGCGAGCCGACGTCGTGGGCCGCCATGGCCGCTTTTAGCTTCTTCATGGGGACCATCTCGATGAATTCAAATCCGGACGTGCCGTGAGGCAGGCGGTCACCGGTGAGGTAAGCAATGCGCGGGTCCAGTTGGTGCAGGCCTTCCCGCGCGGCGTAGTGGCGCACCAGCCCGGCGCGCACGATGGCGCCGTCGGGGTCGATGAGGAAGCGGCCGATGGGGCCGGCCTCAGGTAGCTCGTGCTCTGCGACGTCGTCGATGACGTCCGTGTGGATTCCATCTGGCGTGGTACTGAGGACCACTGCCCTTTTCCCTGTTCCCAGGCCTGGGGTGTACAGGCAGGTTTCCTTCACCCCTCCGTCAAGGCTGACTACGCAGGCTAGGCCTTCCCATTCGGAGTGGTCGATGCCGGGTGCGCATTTGATGGCCATCTCGCTGTGGGTGGCCAGCAGATCTGCTGGCGGGGGCAGAAGTTGGTCCAGGCGGGTAATGCGGTTACCGCCTCGGCGCCGGGCGGGGTCGGCGATGCAGACTTCGGCGGTGGTCGTGGTGGTCAGAGCATCAGCGCGAAAGACTGGGTGCTCAATGTTGTGCTGCGCCATGGCTACGCGCGAGGCGTCCAGGTCGCTGCCCACATACGTACCCGGGCGGTAGGCCTGACCTTCGGTGCCGATGGAGCAGGTGAGGTCGTGCACCAGGTCCACGGTGCGCTCACGAAGGAACTGCGCGCGGTAGGCCGCCACTGCGGGTGGAGTGGCTTGTTGGGCGGAGTCGTGGTCCATGAGCCACTGCCCCGGCAGCTTGCCGGAGCTGCGGGCTTGGATGAGTTCGGCCACCGCACGCCCGTAGTCACCGAACTGTGCCTGCAGCTTGGCGACGTCCCGCAGGTGCGCCTTCTTGGTCCCCTCCAGGTCTGCTGCAGCGGTATCGATAGCGGCAGCGTTCTCACGCAGGAAGGCAACTTCGTCCAGGGTGTAGCTCATGGTGCGCTTTTCTAGATGCGGTCGACGGGGAAAGTGGTGAAGTATTCGCGGTAGCGCTCGTCATCGCGCGGGTCGCCGATAATTGGGCGTAAGTCGGAGAAGGAAGCATCATCTAAGACCTCCTTGACCGTGGCATAAGAGGTCAAACGCTTAAGCTGTGCCCACGTCGGGATGGCTAGGCGGACCAGCCCGGCGCGCCAGCCATCCAAGACCAGTTGCGGGTCGAACCAGCCGGCGTCGTCGGCTTCGCCCGTATCCCCATCGGGTTCTTGGCCCTCGGGCAGTACACCGATGAAGAAGAAGGTGTCAAACCAGTGGTTGTTGTCTTCACCGGCCCAGCGGGACCACGGCAGTAGCATGTCGGCGTCGACACGCATGCCGTTGTGCTCAAGGAACTCGGTGAAGGAAATCTCGTGGGTTTCTAGCAGCTCGCGCTCGCGGTGGTAGCGAGAGGCGTCGGAAACCAAACCATCATCGCGGATGGCTAACAGCGTGCCGGCCTCCTCGAAAAGCTCCCGGGCGGCCGCGAAGACAAGGGCGTGTGCCTTGTACTTGGTCACGCCCATTCGCCGTGCCATGGAGACCACCGAGCTGCCCGCCCATAGTTCGCCGGAGTCCCAAGAACGCGGTGGGAAATCGCGTGGGTCTACCCCGCCGCCGGGAAAGACAACGTGGCCGGGGTAATTACGCATGGTGTGCACGCGTTCTTGGATCCACACGCGCAGCCCCTCAGTCGTATCGCGCAACAGGAGGACGGTCGCGGCCAGACGTGCCCCGTTAAAGCCCGTTGTTTCGCCAGGGTCGATGGCGTCAAGGCTGTCGTGGATGGACTGACTCATGCAACTTTCCGTGTCTGCAGGCTGGGGGCAGAATTCGAGAGGTATACGTCGAGGGTGTGTACCGAGGTTGTGTACTGAGAGTTATGTACTAGGGGTTAGCGGACTCGTCGGGCGAAGTACCTCTCCCCGATGCGATCCACCTGGATAGGTTGGTGGAAGGCCTTGGAAAGGTTTTCCGACGTCAGGACAGAGTTAATGAGTCCTTTGGCCACGACCTTACCCTCATCCAGGAGCATCGCATGGGTAAATCCGTAAGGGATTTCCTCCACGTGGTGGGTAATCATGACAATCGCCGGGGCATCCGCATCCAGTGCCAAGTCCCCGAGGTAGCCCACGAGGTCCTCACGGCCACCCAAGTCCATACCGGCGGAAGGCTCATCCAGGATGAGCAGCTCCGGGTTGGCCATGAGCGCACGGGCGAGGATGACGCGCTTCTTCTCACCTTCGGAGAGCGTGCCCCAGGTCCGCTCTGCTAGGTGTGCGGCGCCGACTTGCTCCAAGATGTCGTCGGCACGGGAGAAGTCCATGTCTTGGTAGTCCTCACGCCAGCGGCCGAGGACCGCATAGCCGGCAGACACAACGAGATCATCCACGCGCTCGTTGTCCGGGATGCGGTGCTGGACGGCGGCGGAGGAAATACCGATGGCGGCGCGCAGATCGCGCATATCCGTTTTGCCCAGGCGCTCGCCCATGAGGAAGGCGACACCAGCGGAGGGGAATTCTTCGGCGGCGGCCATGCGCACCAGCGAGGTCTTGCCCGCGCCATTGGGGCCGATGATGACCCAGCGTTCATCGAGCTCCACCTGCCAATCGACGGGGCCCACCAGCGTGCGCCCGCCGCGTCGTAGCTCGACGCCGCGGAAGTCAATCAACCAATCCTCGTCGGTTTCCATCAGTTCAGGGTCTTGCTGGCTCAATTGCTCTGGAGTGTTCACAGGCACCATTGTGGCCGATATCTTCCTTCCCCGGTGAAACTGACACAGCTGCATTATTCTATGGGCATGACACAACGCCTTGGTATCGACGATGTCCGCCCCTCCCTCTCCGGTAATGCCGCCTCGAAGGCCGTAGTCGGAGAGGTCGTTCCTGTCACCGCCCTGGTGTGGCGCGAGGGCCACGATGCCGTCGCCGCGACGCTATCGGTGTGGAACACCGAATCCCCGTCCACCTCCGCAGTGACCATGACGGTGGACCCGGAAGACCAGGACCGCGTCCACGGGGTGTTTACTCCGGCGACTCCCGGGCGTTGGTTCTTCCGCATCGATGCCTGGTCGGATCCGATGTCCACCTGGCGCAACGCGGTGGTCAAGAAGATGGAGGCGGGCCAATCGGCGCGGGAGCTCAGCAACGATTTGTTGCACGGCGCCGAGCTCTTCGAGGAGGCGGCCATCCAGTGCCCGAGCGATAAGGCGGAGCTGCTCTTTCAGGCGTCGAAGGAGCTCAAGGATGAGTCGGTGGACGTCGACAAGCGCGTGCGTACCGCGCTCTCCGAGGAGGTCGCAGAGATCCTCCACCACCACCCGCTGCGCCACCTGCTGGTCGAAGGTGACATCCACGAGGTCCTGGTAGAGCGCCGCGAGGCCCTCTACAACTCCTGGTACGAGCTTTTCCCGCGCTCGACCGGCGGCTGGGATGACGAGGGCAACCCCGTGCACGGCACTTTTAAGACCACAGCGCAGGCCCTCGAGCGCGTGGCTGCCATGGGGTTCGACACCGTCTACTTCCCTCCCATCCACCCCATTGGCGAAGTGCACCGCAAGGGCCGCAACAATTCGGTGGTGGCTGAGCCCGGTGACGTGGGCTCACCCTGGGCCATTCAGGACCACTCCACCACGCACCCGGAGCTGGGCACCATGGAGGACTTTAAGGAGCTGGTCAAGAAGGCCGCCGACTTGGGCCTGGAGGTAGCACTGGACTTGGCGTTGCAGGCCTCCCCGGACCACCCGTGGGCCAAGACCAACCCGGAGTTCTTCACGGTGTTGGCCGATGGCACCATCGCCTACGCCGAGAACCCGCCGAAGAAGTACCAGGACATTTATCCGCTGAACTTTGATAACGATCCGGATGCCATCTATGCCGAGATCTACCGCATCGTCATGATTTGGGTGGAGGCTGGTGTCACCACCTTCCGCGTGGACAACCCGCACACCAAGCCGGCCAATTTCTGGAACTGGCTGATCTCCAAGGTACACATCACCCACCCGGAGGTCATCTTCCTCTCCGAGGCCTTCACCCGCGCCCCGCGACTGTTCGGTCTGGCCAAGGCAGGATTTACGCAGTCTTATACCTACTTCACGTGGCAGACCTCCAAGCACGAGCTCACCGAGTTCGCGCAGATGCACGTGGAGCAGGCCGATATCTGCCGGCCCAACCTCTTTGTCAATACCCCGGATATCCTCCACGAGTCCCTGCAGACCGGCGGGCGCGCCATGTTCGCCATCCGCGCCACCCTGGCGGCCACGCTCTCCCCACTGTGGGGCGTGTACTCCGGCTTCGAGCTCTACGAGCACCAGGCCGTCAAGCCCGGCAGCGAGGAATATCTCGACTCAGAGAAGTACGAGCTGCGCCCGCGTGACTTCCAGGCAGCGCTGAAGTCCGGGGATTCCCTGGAATCCTATATTCGCCTGCTCAACGTCATCCGCCGCGAAAACCCGGCCCTCCAGCAGCTGCGTACGCTACGCTTCCACAACACCGATAACGAGGCCATCATCGCCTACTCCAAGGCCGATCCCGCTACCGGCAACGTGGTGCTCGTGGTGGTCAACCTGGATCCGCGCAATGCGCAGGAGGCCACGGTCTTCCTCGACCTCGCTGCGGTGGGCCGCCACCCGGGCGATCACTTCACGGTGCAGGACACCATTAGTGGTGCCGCCTACGAGTGGTCCGACCGCAACTTCGTGCGCCTAGAGCCGCTGCGTGACGTCGCCCACGTCTTCATCCTCCCGCCAGCCCACCATGACCTGCAGGAACGCATTGCGTGGCGACGTGTGAAGGACTACCGCGCTTAAGTTTTAAAGCGACTGAAACCCCGCGCTGAATCCGTACCCCCTTCATGGGTAGCGCGGGGTTTCTTTTCTGCCCCGCGAGCGGGTGTTCTTGGGTAATTTGGTCTGTATGAACATCCCGGCCTCAGACCTCGAACGCCTCAACCACTGCCGCCACCACGCGCCCCATGATTTCTATGGTTGGCACGACGGAACCGTCCGCACTCGCCGCCCCGGTGCCGAAGCCGTCGAGCTCGTCACCGCCACTGAAACCGTCGCCATGCGCGCGGTTGGGGATGATATCTGGGAGGCCCCGCTCGCCGAAGAAGCAGACTACCGCCTGCGTATCACCTACCCGGGCCAGCCCGCCTTCGAGGTAGCGGATGGCTACCACTTCCTGCCTACCCTGGGCACCTTGGATCAGCACCTCATCGGCGAGGGCCGCCACGAACGCTTGTGGGAAGTGCTCGGTGCCAACCTCAAGAGCTACACCACCGACATGGGAGTAGTCGAGGGCACCGCGTTTGCCGTGTGGGCGCCCAACGCGGAGGGCGTGGCCGTGGTCGGTGATTTCTGCGGTTGGAACCCTACCCAATACCCCATGCGCAGCCTCGGCTCCACGGGCATTTGGGAGGTTTTCATCCCCGGCGTGGGCGAAGGCGAGCGTTATAAGTTTGCGGTCCACGGCAAGAACTCCCCGCGCATTGACAAGGCCGACCCCCTGGCCAAGCGCACCATTGCCCCGCCGGAAACCGCCTCCGTGGTGGCCCGCTCCAGCTTCGAGTGGAGCGACGAGGAGTGGATGAGCAAGCGCACCGGGGACCTCGACGTCCCGATGAGCGTTTATGAGCTCCACGTCGGCTCCTGGAAAGTGGGCGCCAACTACAACAGCTTGCGCGAAGAACTCATCCCTTACCTGGTGGAGCACGGCTTTACCCACGTGGAGCTGCTGCCCGTGGCCGAACACCCCTTTGGCGGTTCCTGGGGTTACCAGGTCTCCGGCTACTACGCTCCCTCCGCGCGCTGGGGCTCCCCGGATGAGCTGCGCGCGCTTATCGACGAATTGCATAACGCTGGCATCGGCGTCTTCATCGACTGGGTGCCAGCACACTTCCCCAAGGATGAGTGGGCGCTGGGCCGCTTCGATGGCCAGGCACTCTATGAGCACCCGGACCCGCGCCGCGGCGAACAGGCTGACTGGGGCACGTACGTCTTCGATTTCGGCCGCAACGAGGTACGCAACTTTCTCGTGGCCAATGCCCTCTACTGGGCCGAAGAATTCCACATCGACGGCCTGCGCGTCGACGCCGTAGCCTCCATGCTCTATTTGGACTACTCCCGCGAGGAATGGCTGCCCAATATCCATGGCGGGCGCGAAAACCTCGAGGCCGTCCAATTCCTCCAGGAAACCAACGCCACCCTGAACCGCACCCACCCGGGCGTGCTCACCATCGCGGAAGAGTCCACCTCCTGGCCGGGCGTGACTGCACCGACCCACGAGGGCGGACTGGGCTTTAGCCTGAAGTGGAACATGGGCTGGATGAACGACACCCTGGAGTACTTCAAGCACGAGCCGATTCACCGCCGCTACCACCACGGTGAGCTCACCTTCTCCATGGTCTACGCCTACTCGGAGCGCTACGTACTGCCGTTTAGCCACGACGAGGTGGTGCACGGCAAGGGCTCCTTGTGGGAGCGCATGCCGGGCGATGACTGGAACAAAGCTGCGGGCCTGCGCGCGCTGTACGGCTACATGTTCTCCCACCCGGGCAAGCAGCTAATGTTCATGGGCCAGGAGTTTGGCCAGACCACCGAATGGGCAGAGGGCCACTCCGTGGACTGGTCCAACTTGGAGGGCTGGGGCAACGAGTGGCACCACGGCATCAAGCGCCTGGTGCGCGACCTCAACGCGGTGTACAAGCAACAGCCGGCCCTGTGGACCCAGGACTTTACACAGGACGGCTTCCAGTGGGTCAAGGCTGACGACGCCAATAACAACATGCTCGGCTACGTGCGCTACGGCAATGACGGCTCCGCCCTGTTGGCGGTGTGCAACTTCTCCGGCAGCTCGGTGCCCAACTATGACCTCTGGGTGCCGCGCGATGGCGAGTGGGAGCTGCTCATCAACACAGACGACGCCGTCTACCAAGGCGCTGGCAACGACCTTGCCCACCGCGTGCGCTCCGAAGGCAACCACGTCCAGCTGCACCTGCCGGCCAACTCGGTGCAGTGGTATGCCTTCCGTGGCTAGTTTCTCAAAATACAACTGCCCGAGTTGCCAAAGATCACCGCTGGGATCGAATTCCAGCCCCTAGTTTTGGCAACTCAGGCAGTTTCAGTTTTCAGTCCTGCGCGTGACCATCAAGGAAAGCTCTTACGCGAGCATCAATGTCATCGCGCAGCGCATCCATACGCGCTTCTCCCTCTAGGCCACGCACGGACGGGTCCTCAATCTCCCAACGCTCAGCCACTCCGTCATAGTCGGCATCACCGACGATGACGACGTGATCCACCGAAGACGCGAGGCCGGCATCAAGCAGCGTCGGCGTACCTTCCATGTCCGCTCCGACCTTTGCAAGGGAAGCCTGCGCCTCAGCGTTCACCCCCTGCTCACGGTGCTGTTCAGTGGTCTTTACGCCTGCAGAGTGAACTTCCCAATCGGGCGCATGCTTCCTAGCTAAGGCAGCCGCCATCTGAGACTTGCCCCGGTTGGTATTGCAAAGAAAAAGTACGGAGGTCATGCCTCCGCACTTTAGTCATATTGCGGTGTGTCTGTAGGACCAGATCCCTAGTTCTTCTTCACCGCGTAGTACACCGGCAGGGACTTCCAGTTGAATGTCACGTCCTGGACGTTCTCCGACCACCCGCCGACCACGTTCGGGTAGAACAGCGGGATGGAGGGAAGGTCACGCAGCAGCAGCTCCTGTGCCTGGTTGTAGAGCTTCGCGGCTTCCTCCTCGTTCGCGGCGCCGTTGGCCTTCACAATCAGTTCATCGAATTCCGGGTTGGAGTACTTCGAGTCATTCGAAGCTACGCCCGTGGTGAAGTTTGGCCCAAGGAAGTTACCCATCGAGGGATAGTCGGCGAACCACGCCGTGCGGTAGGCGCCGTCCATACGCTCGGTGCGGTAGGCATCGCGGAAGGACTTGAAGTCCGGGTAAGGGTTGCCCACGGCCTGGATTCCCAGCGCGTTGCTGATGCTGTTAGCCACCGCATCAGCCCAGTCCTTGTTGTCACCATCGGT
>NZ_KV818338.1:163005-205804 GCF_001814885.1 Corynebacterium sp. HMSC068G04
TTATAGTTGATCGGGAACGTGCCTTCAAAAGCACCGTACTTCTTGTCGGCCTCCGCCCACAGCTTCTTGGCTTCCTCCGGGTTATAGTCCAGGTTCTCCGAACCCGGCAGGCTGTCGTTGTACCCGTTCAGCACCGGTGAGGTGAACTCCCGGGCCGGGGTGCGGGTGCCATGGAAGATGGTCTCCGCGATCTCCTCACGGTTGATGGCCATCGAGATTGCCTTGCGTCGCAGCGTGCCCTCTTCCCCACTGAAATGAGGCGTTTCTACGTGGATGGACATCTCCAGGTAGGTGGCAGCCGGCTTGGTCTCCTCGCGGCCGGCCAGGTCCTGCTCATAGCTGCCGAAAGCGGATGAAGGAATGGCTTCGAGCACATCGAGGTTATTCGCCAGCAGGTCCATGTACGCAGCACTAGAGTCGGCGTAGAAGGCGAATTCGATGCCGTCGTTCTGCGCTGCGCGGTCGCCCTTATACTCCGGGTTCGGCTCGATGATCAGGTTCTGGTTGTGGTTCCATTCCTTGATCTTGTACGGACCGTTGGACACCGGGGTCTCGCCGAAAGCCTGTGGGTCCTCCAGTGCGGCCGCAGGCACCGGGAAGTACGCGTTGTAACCTAAGCGGCTCGGAAAGTCGCTTTCCGGTTGGGTGAGCTCGATGGTGAAGGTGCGCTCATCGATGACCTTGAGGCCCTCCATTTCTTTGACGCCTTCACCGTAGCCCTTAATGGAGGAGAAGAAGCTCTCATTGAGCTGTTCGTTGGCTACAGCGTAGTTCCACGTATCGACGAAAGTAGCCGCGGTTACGGCGGAGCCATCGGAGAACTTCAGGTCCGGCTTGAGCGTGACCTTGTAAGTCTTGTCCCCTTCCTTGTCAATGGACTCGGCCATCTCGTTGTGCACGTTGCCGTCAGCGTCGTAGTACACCAATCCGGAAAACAGCATGTCGACGATGCGTCCGCCACCGTTCTCATTCGTCATCGCGGGGATAAGCCCCTGCTGCGGCTCGGTGCCCAGAACGCGAACATAGTTGGCACCGCCGGCACTATCGGAGCCGTCGCTTCCGCAGGCGGCAAGGGTAAAAGCAAGAGAGGCGGCGCCGACGACGCCGAGGAGCTTGCGCATGAGAGTCCTCCTGAAAGAGTTAAACAACCAGTGTGCGTGATAACACTAGAAGGAATGTAGCATGCTTCAACTCACATAATAGATTTAACGCAAAAGACCCTCAGAGAGGACTCAGTTGAGTCATCCTGAGGGTTCAACCCGCGACAGTCCTGGAAGGTCACTCTCGGCCCCAGCACAAGCCGGGCACTATTACTACGCCGTCTTTAGTACAGCGCGCTTGCCAGCTTCGTGCGCGCAGCAAGCACGCGAGGGTCGCCGGAGTCGAAGAGCCCAAAGAGCTCCAAGAGGCGAGTCTTGAGCTGCTCCTTGTCATCCCCGGCGGTGCGCTTCATGGCGTCGATGAGGCGCTCGAAGGCGCGGTCAGGGGCACCGGCGACAACCTCCGCGTCGGCGGCATCGAGCTGCTTGGCCACATCCTCCGGGGCGGCATCCGCCGCGGCGATGGGATCCTCGCTGCGATTAGCTGGGTCCAAACGCTTGAGCAGCAGTGTGGTGTCGCGCGCTTGCTTAATCTCCACGTTGTCTGGCTCGGCGGCCAAGATCTCATCGTAGGTCGCAATGGCCGCATCGAAATCGCCGCGGTTGAGTGCGTCTTCCGCAAGGCTCAGGCGCGGATCCGCTGCTTCCTCTGCGGGGCTCTCCCCCGCCTCGCCCTGTTCAGACAAGCCCTTGAGCTGGGGGCCGAGCTTCTCAACGATCGCCGCGATCCACTGCTCCAGGTTCTCACGCGGCTGTCCGCCCTCGAAGTTGGTGACTGGCTGGCCGGCTGCAATGGCAACGGTGGTCGGCAGATTCTGCACGCCGAAGACCTGCGCCACCTGGGGCACCACATCAGCGTTGATATATCCGACGATGAACTTCAGCCCACCGGCGGCCGCCATCTCCTCGAAGTCCTTCTTGAGCTGCTCGGAGGCCGGGGAGCGCGGCGAGCCAATCAGGGCGATAACCGGCACCTCCGCAGAGCGGCGCACCAAGTCATTCTCGAAGCTCTGCTCGGTGACCTCGAAGAAGGGCGCGATCCCTCCGCTGGAGCTAGCGGCTCCGGCGCTTGCAGCCTGTGTCTGGGCTTGCGCCCGTGCCTCCGCCTGCTGCTTGATCGCACCCAGGTCGAGGGCTCCTCCTACGTACGGTCCGGTCACTTATTCTCCTCCAGGTAACGGTTAACGGAATCTACTTTTTGGGTGATTTGCCCGGTCACGCCTTCGCGGATATCGGCCTTAATCACCAGGCTCGTGCGCGGCGACACGGCGCGTACGGCATCGGTGGCCTCCTTAATGACCGCGAAGACCTCGTCCCATTCACCCTCAATGATGGTGAACATGGAGTTGGTCTCATTGGGCAAGCCCGAAGCACGGACAACACGCACTGCTTCGGCCACGGCCTCGGACATTTCAGCACTTTCATCGCCCACGACAGTGGGCGCTACGGAAAAGGCAACAATCATGCCCGCCATCCTACCGCCGGTCCCAGCAGTGCCGGTGCCAGTGTCGACGGTCCTCACCGCGCCCACCGGTATCCCGTGGCCACGCCACGATGTGCGCCACCCCGGGAGGGATATTCTGGTTGCATCCTGGACAGACGTAATACTTCTGGGCGGCGGCACTTCCGACGTGCCGCATGACGAAGGGCTCGCCATTGGTCCAGGTCGGCCCTGCCACCGTCTGCGAGCCCAGGAAGGCGCTGCCATCGCGCGGCAGCGAGCGCGACTCCTCGCGGATTCTGCGGTTGCGGCGTGGCACTAGAACAACCGCAGCTCGTTGGATTCGATGCCGCGCAGCTCCTGGTAGTCCAGGACCACGCAGCGAATGCCGCGGTCCTCCGCCAGTGTCCTGGCTTGGGGCTTGATTTCCTGCGCGGCGAAGACACCATGCACGGGTGCTAGCAAATCATCGCGGTTAAGCAGTTCGAGGTAGCGCGTGAGCTGCTCGACGCCATCGATGCCCCCGCGGCGTTTGACCTCCACGGCGACGAACTCGTTCTCAGCGTTCTTCGCCATAATGTCCACCGGGCCAATAGCCGTGGGGTACTCGCGGCGCACCAGAGAGTACTTCTCCCCCAACGTTTCGATGTGCTCGGCCAGCAGCTCTTGCAGGTGGGCCTCCACACCGTCCTTGACCAAGCCCGGATCTTCACCTAGCTCCATGTCGATATCCTGGTGGATCGCAGCAATGGTGATGCGCAGCTGCTCACCCTTGGGGTTCTCCACCAGCCACAGCTTTTCCCCGGTGTCTTCGCCATCGATATCCTCAATCGCTGACTCCTCAAAGGTGCACGGCGGCGTCATCCAGTTCAAGGGCTTGTAGGCGCGATCATCCGCGTGGATGGACACCGAACCATCGGCCTTAATGAGGATGAGCCGATCCGCCATCGGAAGGTGGGCGTCGAGGCGGCCGACGTAGTCTACGGAGCATTGGGCGATGACAAGACGCATGTCCTCTACCCTATCGTTGAGCGCTACTTCTTAGGTAAACGGGTAGCCCGTTGGCGCATCTGGTGATAGTCCAGCTTTTCTTGGCGCTTCGACGGAGCCGACTCCACCCACGCGTTCAGGGCCATAATGCCCTGCGCATCGGAGGCAATCTCGTAGTCCCGCCCATCGATGCGAATCTGGATAATTTGGTGATCCGAGGGCATAAAAGAAGCCTCGTCATCGTCCATCGGGCGAGTCTTACCCAATTCGATGTCGAGGCGATTAAAACGCTTGTTGGCGCGCGGCATGACGGAGCGAAGCTTAAAGTAATTCATATACTCGCCGTCATAGCGCACGAGACCATGACGCCAAGAATGAGAGTCCTTCGACGGTAGTTGGCGCAAAAGGATGCTCGTGCCGCGGGAGCGCACGGTGAAAAAGCGCACCGCCGCCAGGATGAGGAAAACCAGAAGGACCAGTGCACACAGACCTAAAAGAATTGTTAGCCCCTGAAGCACCTGAGAATTCATGGGTTGATTGTACCGCCGTTGGAGTAGACAACGCTAGTCATTGCTCAGAGTTACTCGTCTTGGGGGCGGAGAAGACGAAGGAACCCCACCCCCTCTTAGCGAGGTTGTGGGGTTCCTAAGTGAAAGTGGGAAGGGCGGTCATTGCTGCCCGTCGGTTCCCTCTCCGCTCATCCGTTAGCTGTTGAAGCGGCGTACGGCGCGCAGTGCAGCTTCGCCGCGAGACCTTGTCAACTCACGCTCAGACTTCAGGTCTTCCTGTGCCTGGGCTTCATCGACCTCGCGGGCCCAGATGGCCCAATCGGCGAGGACGGTGATCTTGTTCTCGGACACGGAGAGGAAGCCACCCTGGACAGCGGCGACGCGACGGTCGCCGTCGACTGGGTGGATGGTCACAACACCATTGTCGATCAACTGACCGACCATGGGCTCATGACCAGGAAGCACGCCGATCTCACCCTCGGTGGTCTCAGCCGTCACCATGGTGGCCTTGCCGGTCCACAGCAGGCGCTCGACGGAAACCAATTCGGCGGTGATGTCAGCCATGTGCCTCTCCCTACTTCTTCTCAGTCAGCTTCTTGTACGCAGCCTCGACGTCGTCCAAGCCACCCAGGCCGTTGAAGGCCTGCTCCGGGTAGTGGTCGAATTCGCCGTTGCAGATGCGCTCGAAAGCATCGATGGTATCGGCCAGCGGCACGTAGGAGCCCGGCAGGCCGGTGAACTTCTCTGCGACGAAGAAGTTCTGGCCCAGGAAGCGCTCGATACGGCGAGCACGCTGAACGGTAATCTTGTCTTCCTCAGACAGCTCATCCATACCAAGGATGGCGATGATGTCCTGAAGCTCCTTGTTCTTCTGCAGAATACCGATGACGCGCTGTGCAACCTCGTAGTGGCGCTCGCCCACGATGGACGGCTCCAGAATACGAGAGGTAGAGGTCAGCGGGTTCACTGCCGGGTAAATACCCTTCGAAGCAATACCACGGTCCAACTCGGTGGTGGCATCGAGGTGGGCGAAGGTGGTCGCCGGAGCCGGGTCGGTGTAGTCATCGGCCGGCACGTAGACGGCCTGCAGGGAGGTAATGGACTTACCCTTGGTGGAGGTAATACGCTCCTGCAGCACACCCATCTCATCAGCCAGAGTCGGCTGGTAACCCACGGCGGAAGGCATGCGGCCCAGCAGGGTCGACACCTCAGAACCGGCCTGGGTGAAACGGAAGATGTTGTCGATGAACAGCAGCACGTCCTGGTTCTGCACATCGCGGAAGTACTCCGCCATGGTCAGGCCGGACAGAGCCACGCGCATACGGACTCCTGGCGGCTCATCCATCTGGCCGAAGACAAGTGCGGTGTCCTGGAGAACGCCCATCTCTTCCATCTCGAGGAAGAGGTCGGTGCCCTCACGGGTGCGCTCGCCGACGCCGGCGAAGACGGAGGTACCGGAGAACTCGCGTGCGATACGAGTAATCATCTCCTGGATAAGAACGGTCTTACCCACACCTGCACCACCGAACAGGCCGATCTTGCCGCCCTTCACGTACGGGGTCAGCAGGTCGATGACCTTAATACCGGTCTCCAGAATCTCGGTCTTACCCTCGAGCTGGTCGAAAGCCGGCGGCTCGCGGTGGATGCCCCACTGCTCGCCATCGCGGCCCAGACCCGGCTGGTCAAGGCAGTCACCGAGGGCGTTGAAGACGTGGCCCTTGACCACATCGCCCACCGGGACGGAAATCGGCTTGCCGGTGTCGGTCACGGCGGCACCGCGGACGAGGCCGTCGGTCGGAGCCATGGACACGGCACGGACGAGGTTGTCACCGAGGTGCTGAGCGACCTCAAGGGTGACGGTCTTTGCAACAGCCTCGAGGGTCACCTCGACGGTCAGTGCGTTGTACAGTGCCGGCAGCCCGCCACGCGGAAACTCCACGTCGACGACCGGACCGATGACACGCACCACACGGCCGGCGGTAGCCGACGACTGTGTGTTCTGCTCTTGCAGAGCTGTAGTCATAATCTAGTCACTTTCTGCGCTTTCGGCGAGCGCCCCAGCGCCACCGACGATCTCTGTGATTTCTTGGGTAATCTGCGCCTGACGGGCCTGGTTGGCCACGCGCGAGAGGTCCTTGACCAGCTCGGTAGCGTTGTCGGTTGCAGACTTCATTGCGGTACGGCGTGCGGCGGACTCGGAGGCCGAGGACTCCAAGAACATCGCAAATAGGAGGCGAGACACGTACTGCGGAAGCAGCGCTTCCATCAGGGTGTCCGCATCCGGCTCGAAGTCGTAATCAGGGGTGATCTGATTGTTCGGCTCGGCGTCGGAAAGCGCGGACTCACCCAGGTTGTAGTCCTCTTCCTCGATAACCGGTACCACCGGCAGCAGCTGCTGCACACGCGCGGTCTGGGTCAGCATGGACTCGAACTCGGTGTACACGACGTGTACCTGGTCGAAACCGCGAACGGTCTCGCCCTCCACGTTAATGCCCTCGCGGGTCTTGGCCTGGCCGTTCGAACCGGCGACGAAGCCGTCGATAATGTGGCGGCGCACATCGTGCGTCTTTTCCCAGGTCGGATCCTGCGAGAATCCAGTCCAGCTGCCTGCGACCTCGTCCTCACGGAACTTGTAGAAGCCAACGCCCTTGTTGCCGGTCACGTAGCGGACGGTCTCGAAACCCTCGCTCTTGAGCAGGGCTTCCAGCTCGGCCGCCTTCTTGAAGATGTTGTTGTTGTAGCCACCGCACATACCGCGGTCCGAAGAGACCACGAGAATAGCGGCAACCTTCGCATCTTCGCGTTCCCGGAGCATCGGGTGATCCAAGGACGTGTGCGCCGCCAGCTTGTTAAGCACGTTGGACAGTTCACGTGCATAAGGCTGCGCCGCTTCTACCCTGGCCTGAGCCTTGGTAATGCGCGAGGTAGCAATGAGCTCCTGTGCCTTGGTGATCTTCTTGGTGGAATTGACGGACCGGATACGGTCACGCAGTTCACGAAGATTAGCCATGGTGTTCGCTCCTCCCTTCTTTTTCTAGACGGTTAATTCTTAGAGCGTGCGAAACTCTATTTGGCCGTCTTGCGGGAGACGTTGAGCTCGGTCTTATTCACATCATCCGCGGCGAGCGGGTCAACCGGCGCCTCGGTACCAAGGTTGTTGCCCTCGGTCGTGCGGAAGGACGGAGTGAAGTCCTTTGCTGCTGCAACAAGTGCATCCTTGGACTCGTCGGTCAGAGCGGTACCGCCCTGGATCTGCTCGAACACCTGCGGGGTTGCAGAGTTGAGGTGGTCGTGCAGCTCCTTCTCGAAGCGGCGTACGTCCTCGACGGGAACGACGTCGAAGATGCCCTGGTCTGCGAGGAAGATGGACACCATCTGGTACTCGACAGGCTGCGGGGAGGACTCGGACTGCTTGAGCAGCTCGACGAGGCGCTCACCGCGCTCCAGCTGAGCCTTGGAAGCCGGATCCAGGTCGGATGCGAAGGCCGCGAAGGCCTGCAGGTCACGGTAGGCAGCCAGCTCGAGACGGAGGTTACCGGCAACCTTCTTCATACCCTTGGTCTGTGCGGCACCACCAACACGGGAGACGGACACACCGACGTTAATTGCCGGACGGACGCCCTGGTTGAACAGGTCGGACTCCAGGAAGACCTGGCCGTCGGTAATAGAAATAACGTTGGTCGGAATGAAGGCGGAGACGTCGTTCGCCTTGGTCTCAATGATCGGCAGTGCGGTCATGGAACCTGCACCCATGTCGTCAGAGAGCTTTGCAGCACGCTCCAGCAGACGGGAGTGGAGGTAGAAGACGTCGCCCGGGTAAGCCTCGCGGCCCGGCGGACGGCGCAGCAGAAGGGAAATCGCACGGTAGGCCTCAGCCTGCTTGGTCAGATCATCGTAAATGATCAGGACGTGGTTGCCCTGGTACATCCAGTGCTGACCCAAAGCTGCACCGGAGAACGGTGCCAGCCACTTGAAGCCGGCGGCGTCGGATGCCGGAGCAGCCACGATGGTGGTGTACTCCAGAGCGCCGTGCTGCTCCAGGGTGTGGCGCACACCAGCAATGGTGGAGCCCTTCTGGCCGATGGCGACGTAGATGCAGCGGACCTGCTTGTTCTTGTCGCCAGACTCCCAGTTAGCCTTCTGGTTCAGGATGGTGTCGATACAAACGGCGGTCTTACCCGTCTTACGGTCACCAATGATCAACTGACGCTGACCGCGACCAATCGGGGTCATCGCGTCAATAGCCTTGATGCCGGTCTGCATCGGCTCTTCCACCGGCTGACGCTGCAGCACGGACGGTGCCTGCAGCTCGAGGACGCGGTCCTCTTCAGCGGTGATCGGGCCCATGCCGTCAATCGGCTGGCCCAGGGGGTTGATAACGCGGCCGAGGAATTCCTCGCCCACAGGGATGGAGAGAACCTCGCCGGTCCTCTTGACCTCGTCGCCTTCTTTAAGCGACTCGAAGTTGCCCAAGACCACGACACCGATGGAGTTGGTGTCAAGGTTCTGTGCGACGCCAATTACGCCGCCGGGGAACTCGAGCAGCTCATTCGCCATGACGGACGGCAGGCCCGAAACCTGCGCAATACCGTCAGCTGCCGAAATGACCACGCCGACCTCCTCACGGGAGGCCTCCGCGGAGTAGCTCGAGGTGTAGTTCGCAATCGCGCTACGGATCTCGTCGGAGGAGATCGTCAGCTCCGCCATGTTCTTCCTGCTCTCGGTAGTATCTTCCAGCAATTACTTAATCGTTTCTGTCGTTTCGGCTTATGCCATCTGCGCGCGAAGGCGAGCAATCTTGCCTGCCGTCGAACCATCGATGACTTCGTCGCCGACGCGGATGGTCATACCACCGAGGAGGCTGGTGTCAACCTCAGAGTGGATGGACATCGCACGACCATAAATTTTGCCCAGCTTTTCAGCGAGTGCTGCCCGCTGGCTATCGTTCAGCTCACCCGCCGAGGTCACGCGCGCGATGGTACGGCCCTGCAGCTTGGCTGCAGTGTCCGCCAATCCGGCGAGATCATCAATCGGGTTCTGCTCCGGGCGGCCAATGGCCTGCAGCGCAAGCGCTTCAGTAACCATCGTGACCTTGCCGTAGAGCACGCTTGCCAGCAGCCCAACCTTGCGGTCGGACGTCGCAGTACGGTCTGAAAGCAGCTGGGTCAGTTCGCCTTCGCGGTCAAGCACGCGCGACAGGGAGAAGAGTTCGTCTTCCACCTGGCCCAGCTTGCCCTCAAACTCAGCGCCGCGCAGCAGTGCGCGACGGCCAAGGATGATAAGGCCGCGGGCGATATCACGCGGGGTCGACCACTGTGCGGCGGCTGCCTCCTGGAGCACCTGCAGTGCTACCGGGGAAACCTTGCCGCCGAAAGGGTCTGGACCAGGGACTTGCGCTCCTCAGAGGTGGAGGCGTCGTCGGTCAGCGCGACGCGCAGCTCGCGGTCGCCGTCGAGAACGCGGACCACCTCAAAGAGGTCCTGGCCTGCCTGGGTAGCAGTCGCCACCGAGCGGTCACCGGAGAGGAACTCATCCAGCTTGGACTCAACGGTAGCGAGTGCTTCGCGGCTAGCTGCCTTCATCGTTGCCTACTTTCCGGCCGGTGCCACAGTGTCGAGCTCGGACAGGAAGTTATCAATGGTGGAGGACTGCTTGGTGGCGTCCGAAAGTTCGCCGCCGAGCAGCTTCTCTGCCAGGTTGATGGAGTTCTGTCCGATGTCGGAACGCAGCTCAGACACGACCTGTGCGCGGGAAGCTTCAAGCTGCTTCTCGCCAGCGGTCAGAATGCGACGAGACTCTTCTTCTGCAGCTTCCTTAGCCTCTGCCTCGATCAGCTTGCCGCGCTCGCGCGCCTGCTCACGAATCTCCGCAGCCTCTGCTCGCGCGTCAGCGAGCTGAGCATTGTACTTTTCCAGAGCGGCCTTTGCTTCGGCCTGCTGAGCCTCCGCACGCTTAAGGCCACCTTCGATCCGGTCTTCACGCTCCTGCAGCATCTTGTTGTATGCCGGAAGAACGAGCTTCCAGAACACAATCAGGATGATGGTGAACGGAATGATCGACCAGACCAAGTCGTACATCTTGGGCAGAAGGATAGAGTTGCCCGACTCGAGGGGCAGGGTTTCACTTCCTTCTGCTGCAAGGTAGTAAATGACGTTGTTCATGGGGCTCCGTTCTTAAAGTTCGATTTACTTTGTGTAAAGCGCTCTTTAGAACAGGAAGCCTGCAACGAGGCCAATCAGGGCGAGGGCCTCAACGAAGGCGATACCCAGGAACATGGTGGTACGCAGCTGGCCAGCCATCTCCGGCTGACGTGCCATGCCCTCGACGGTCTTGCCGACGAGGATACCGATGCCCAGACCCGGGCCGATGGTTGCGATGCCGTAGCCGATGGCGCCGAGGCCCTTGAGGGTGGACTCGTCAGCAGCCTGAGCAAGAATGATTTCGTTCATGATGAAAGTCGTTCCCTTTCAAAGTTTTCCCACGGATTCTTCCGCGGGGGATGTGGTGGTTTTGGGGTATTTAGTTAACCGCGAGGTTCGCGTTGTTGTTAGTGCGAATCTGCATGCAGCGACAGTTCGATGTATACCGCCGTCAGCAGGGCGAAAATGTATGCCTGCAGGAAGATGACGATAATTTCGTACAGCGTGAACAGAACCGCTGCGACCAGAGTGAGGCCACTCAGTGCAGTCCAACCGTTGAACTGGAAGAAGAAGAAGTTCGTTGCCGAGTACAACAGGACCAAAATGAGGTGGCCAGCCAGGAAGTTCGCCATCAGACGAAGAGCCAGCGTGACTGGGCGCATGACAAACGTAGAGAAAGCCTCAATCGGTACGACAAGCACGTGCAGCAACGGCGGCAGGTTAGGAATAACCACCGAGGACTTGATGAACTTGCCGAAGCCAAAGCGCTTGGCGCCGGCGTAAATCATGGCGATGTACGCGACGACAGCCAGCACGATTGGCATACCAATACGAGCGTTCGGAGAGATGTTTAGAGCTGGAACAATAGTTGCTACGTTCCAGAACAAAACACCGAAGAAGATCGTGGCCAGGATCGGAAGGAATCGACGTCCTTCCTTGCGGCCCAAGATGTCTTCTGCGATGTGAATTCGTACGAAGTCAATCGCATGCTCCGCTACGTTTTGCAATCCTTTAGGAACCAGCTTCGGGTTCCTGAAGGCGACAACAAAAAGGAGCACCAGGATGGCCGCCATGAACAGACGAACCAGCATGATGCGATCCAAAGCGAACCAACCGTTGGCGAAATCGGCGAAAAGAAGATCGACGACTTCACCATCATCGGTTACGTGCCCCGGGAAAAATTCTGGATCCAGTTCGGGTGCGTGAAACTCACCCTTCATGGCCAATGTCGTAACGCTCAGCGTTCTCTCCCGTGTTCGGGCCACACAGCTTGTCGAAGGCTATGTGGTGCGATGGACGTCTCAAGCTCTTTGCCCTGTCTACGGACTCCGTCGCACATCAGCGTAAACAGGGCAAGGATAAACCGTACTTTTTCGGGATAGCATGGCGCTAACCCGCGGTAACCCGAAGAGAATGCTATCAGTTCGCCCTCAAGTTTTCGCACGTGGGGGCCCCGTTGCGGCCCTAAAGGCACAGCCTAGTGCCAGTGGGCGCTATAAAACGCCCACATTCTGCCGAAACCCTGCCAAGTGTATTTGGTCACACACCCGTGTTTTCCCACCTTGACGGGGGTAACGGGCGCTGTCGCCGTGGCCACTTAACTACACAAAAAGCCACCCTCCCGGGGTCACCGGAAGCAGTGGCTTACTCTAAAAGGTCGAGACTGGCTAAGACACGTAGGTCACGTTGGATGTAATCACACCCCAGACCTCAGTGCCGAGCGTCACCGCCAGCGCCAGCAGCACGGTGACGAAAAGCGCCATCGTGTCGTAGAACTCAAGGTCCTTGATCAACAACAGCACCATGATGAGGATGACCACCTTGAGCAGCCAGCCGCCGAGCACCACCGCCATCGTGGTCGACGGCGTGGTGCGCGCAGTAAGAAGAACTGAGGCCGCGGTAAAGAGCACGAAGCCGCCACCAATGGCCGCGCCAACGAGGACACCCCAGATTCCGGGCAACCCACGGACACCGCCCCAGATAGCCAGGGACGCGATGGTCACGACGACAAGGCCGATGGCCCCAAGGCGGAGCGCACGCTTGAGGGGACGCCGATGATCGTCGTACGGCGAAAGCTCTTCGGAGGTCGTTGAATCAGTCACAGCCCCATACCCTACCTCAGGAGGGATCCGTTTCCAGCACCACGCTGGTGGGACGCGGCTGGCGCCCAAGCTTGCCCTGGCGCAGCGGAATCAGGGTCACGCCAAAGGCCACAACGAGCGCGACAAGCGCTAGTACGACGGCCACGGGCGCGGGGACGATGGAAAAAGAGACCGCCCCGAAGGCCACCGCAGAGACCCACAGGTACAGCACCAACACGGTGCGGCGGTGGGTGTGCCCCAGCGAGAGCAGCCGGTGGTGGATGTGGGCCTTGTCCGCGGCAAAGGGCGAACGCCCCTGAGATACGCGGCGAATAACAGCCCAGACAAGGTCGAGGACTGGAATAAAGACCGCAGCAACAACAACGATAACGGGTGACATCAGCGCCACGATGTCCACGGTTCCATAGAGCGACATGTTGATCTTGCCCGACGCGGAGGTGGATGCAGCCGCCAGCAGCAAGCCAATGAGCATCGCTCCGCTGTCCCCCATGAAGATGCGAGAGGGCTCGAAGTTATGCGGGAGGAACCCGGCACACACGCCCACGAGCGCCGCCGCGATAATCGCCGGCGGATAGGCGGAGACCGCCCCACCCTGGTCGTGCAGCACGGTCAGCGAGAAAACCAGGATGGCACCACCTGCAATCATGCCCAGCCCGGCAGCCAGCCCATCGAGCCCGTCCACGAAGTTGATGGCGTTGATGAGCAGGACCGTAAAGAACGTAGTCAAGAGTGTTCCCTGGACCTGGTCGAGGATGACCGTGGTTCCATCACCAAAGGGCAAGAAGAGAAGAGTCCACGTCAGACCGAGACCGCTCATGATGGCCGCCGCCACCAATTGCCCGATCAGCTTGACCAGAGCACTCAGTTCCAGCAGGTCATCCACCACGCCGACGATGACAATGGCCGCGGCTGACCACAGCACAGCGTTCATCTCCGGCGTGACCGGCATAAACCCGCGAGTCAAGGCTGGAAGCTGGCCCGCGAGATAGACAGCAGCCGCAAACCCCGTAAACATGGCAACGCCACCCAACTGCGGGGTGGGTTGCGAGTGACTATCACGCAGACGAATCTCCGCCACCTGGCCGCTGCGCACCAAGACGCTGCGCACCAGTCCGGTGGTGATGTAGGTAAACGCCGCCGCGACGAAAATGATCAACGCCAGTTCGCGCAGCGGCACTCCGGTTCCAGCCACTGATGTCTCCTTAAGAGGATTGGCTACCCGGTCGGGTGCGCAAGGACTCTGTAGACACTCCGATGACCTCGCCAATCTGCTCGGCGCTCAGCGCGCCTTCGCGCAAGAGGTAGGGGCGCGGACCGGACAGATCGATAATGGTGGAGGGCTTGCCCACCTCGGCCTCTCCCCCATCCAGATAGACCGTGACGGCCTTGCCCAGCTGCTGCTTGGCGGCAATCGCGGTGGTCGGCGGGGTTTGCCCAGAAATATTCGCGGAGGAGACCGCCATGGGGCCGACCTCGCGGAGGAGCTCAATAGCAATGGGGTGCAGGGGCATACGCAGCATCACCGTGCCACGGGTATCGCCCAAGTTCCAAGGCAGCGAAGGCGCTTGCGGCACCACGATGGACAGCCCACCCGGCCAGAAGGCCTCGATGAGGGTCTGCGCGGTGTCATCCAACGAAGCGACAAGCCCCTTGACGGTGTCCCAGGAGCCGACGAGCACCGGCACCGGCATGTCCGGGCCGCGGTGCTTGGTGGCCAAAAGGCTGGCCACGGCATCGTTATCGAAAGCATCGCAGCCCAGCCCGTAGAGCGTGTCGGTGGGCATCACGACGAGTCGGCCTGACTTGGCTGCTTTGACGGCAAGTGCCATGCCTTCCTCGCGCTCAGCAGCGTCCGCACAGTTATAAATCTGTCCCTGCATTGGTCTCTCCTTTAATCCCGTTCCTATCGGCTTGTCGACCAATCTTCGACCAATCTACTGTACTCCCCGCTTCGCTGTGACAAATCGTGCGGTGCCAGTGAGGTCCTTGAGCACCTCGATATCGCTGAAGCCGCCGTGCGCGCGCAGGGCTTCCTGCACTTGTTGGGAGGTCTCGTCGTCGTGCTCAATGCCCACCCGCCCGCCGGGGCGCAGCAGCGCGGCGATGGTCGGGATCATCGCGGTGATGGTCTCCATGCCGTCTGCTCCCCCAAACACCGCATCGTGCGGATCCTGGTAGACCTCTGGGTCCAGGTCCGGGGTCTCCGGAACGTAGGGTGGGTTGGTGAGCACGAGGTCAACGGTGTCGTGCAGCTCCGACAAGAGCTGGGCGTCGGTGACGTCGCCCTGCACCACGTTCACAGAACCCGCCCGGCCGCGCGCAGCGGTTGCGGCATTGCGCCGGGTGTAGGCCAGGGCGGCGTCGGCAAGCTCCACTGCCCACACCTGGGCCTGCGGCACATAGTGGGCGACGTACAGCGCCAGCGCCCCGGATCCGGCGCACAGATCCACGACGCGGGGAGATTGCGGGTCAAGTTTCGTCATCTTCCCCGAGTTAAATCTCTGAAGAGATTTAACTCCCCAGTCGGCGAGCACCTCCGTCTCCGGGCGCGGGATGAACACGCCGGGGCCCACCTCGAGTTCGAGGGCGCCGAACCACGCCACGCCCAGGATGTGCTGGAGGGGCTCGCGCGCTTCACGACGCCCCACCAACGCCCCATATGCCACGTCAAAGCCGGGCATCGGAGCCTCGTTAAGCGGGATGTCCATGTGGCCGCAGTGGATGAGGTGGGCAGCCAGCAGGCGCGCGTCCCACTCGGATGAAGGTACCCCGGCAGCGCGAAGGCGCTCCGTGGCATCACGAAGCGCCTCCCGATAGGTGTGAAAAGTCACCGAATTAAACCGTGCCTTAGCCTTAGTCCTCAGCCTCAAGGCGCTCTGCGCGTTCTTGGGCTTGCAGGGCGTCGATGAGGTCCTGCATGTCACCGTTGAGCACGGAATCCAGGTTATTGGCCTTGTATCCGATGCGGTGGTCGGTGATGCGGTTCTCCGGCCAGTTATAGGTACGGATACGCTCGGAGCGATCCATGGTGCGCACCTGGGAGGCGCGCTGCTCGCCGGCCTCGGCCTCGCGGGCCTCGCGCTCCATCTGGTCCAGGCGTGCCTGCAGCACCTGCAGGGCGCGCGCCTTGTTCTGGATCTGGGAGCGTTCCTTCTGACAGGTCACCACCAGGCCGGTCGGCAGGTGGGTAATACGCACCGCGGAGTCAGTGGTATTCACGCCCTGGCCGCCCTTACCGGAGGAACGGTACACGTCGACGCGGATGTCCTTATCATCGATGTTTACGGCTTCGACTTCTTCCGGTTCCGGGTAGACCAGCACACCAGCTGCGGAGGTCTGGATTCGGCCCTGGGACTCGGTCACCGGCACGCGCTGCACGCGGTGGACGCCGCCCTCGAACTTGAACACGCTCCACGCGCCATCGCGCGAGGGGGTCTTGGACTTGAAGGAGATGGACATGTCCTTCACACCACCGAGGTCGGACTCGTTGAGGCCTAGGACCTCCCACTGGAAGCCGACCTTATCGGCGTAGCGCTCGTACATGCGGGCCAGGTCGCCGGCGAAGAGTGCTGCCTCTTCGCCGCCGGCACCGGCCTTGATCTCCATGATGATGTCCTCGGAGTCATGCTCATCGCGCGGGGCCAGCAGGTCCGCGAGCTTTTCCTCCAGCTGGACGACGAGCGGCTCAAGGCGGTCGACCTCAGGCTGGAACTCGTGGTCCTCGTAGGCCATTTCTTTGGCATCGGCCAGGTCTTGGCGAGCCTGGACCAGCTCGTCGTTCACGGCGACGATGGGTCGCAGTTCGGCGTAGCGCTTGGACAGCTTGCGGAATTGGGACTGATCACCGGCTACCTCCGGGTCAGCCATCTGCATTTCGATGCCTTGGAACTCGGAGACAATGTCATCGACGAGGGAAACCTGGTTAGACATTACTTGTAGTCCTCCTCATCCGTGTCAGCCGCCATGGGCGCGGACGAGGCCACCTGCATGAGGAACTCGCCGTTGGAGCGGGTCTTCTTGAGTTGCTTGATCAGCAGGTCAATAGCGGCGAAGGAGTCCAAGCCGGAGAGGATGCGGCGCAGCTTGGTCATGATGCGTGCTTCCTCCGGAACCAGCAGGAGCTCGTCCTTGCGGGTGCCGGACGGGTTGACATCCACGGCCGGGAAAATGCGGCGCTCGGAGATGGCGCGGTCCAGCTTGAGCTCGGCGTTGCCGGTGCCCTTGAACTCCTCGAAGATGACGGTGTCACCGGTGGAGCCGGTTTCCACCATCGCGGTAGCGATGATGGTCAGCGAGCCGCCGTTCTCAATGTTGCGAGCAGCACCCAGGAAGCGCTTCGGCGGGTACAGGGCGTTGGAGTCCACACCACCGGACAGGATGCGGCCGGATGCCGGGGAGGAGTTGTTGTAGGCGCGGCCGAGGCGGGTGATGGAGTCGAGCAGGACGACGACGTCCTTGCCCTGCTCCACCAGGCGCTTGGCGCGCTCGATGGCCAGCTCCGCCACCGAGGTGTGCTCTGACGGCGGGCGGTCAAAGGTGGAGGCGATGACCTCACCGTTGACACTGCGCTGCATGTCGGTGACCTCTTCGGGGCGCTCGTCCACGAGGACGACCATGAGGTAGCACTCCGGGTTGTTCGTGGCGATGGCGTTGGCGATGTTCTGCAGGATCGTCGTCTTACCGGCCTTCGGCGGGGAGACGATGAGCGCGCGCTGGCCCTTACCAATCGGCATGATGAGGTCGATGACGCGGGTGGTGAGGATCTTCGGGTCCGTCTCCAAGCGCAGGCGCTGGTTCGGGTACAGCGGGGTGAGCTTGGCGAAGTCCGGGCGCTCCTTCGCGGTGGACGGATCCAGGCCGTTTACGGTGTCGACCTCCACGAGCTGGTTGTACTTGCGGCGGTTGCGGCCGTTGCCGTGGGTGTGGGTCGGGCCCGAGACCTTGACCTTGCCGGTCAGGGCGTCGCCGGAACGCAGGCCCAGGCGGCGCACGAGGTTGTTGTTGACAAAGACATCGGAGCTGGCCGCGCGGTAGCCGGTAGTGCGCAGGAAGGCCACGTTATTGTCGACGACCTCGAGGATGCCGCCCACTACCTGCACTTCATCGCCCTCGCGGATCTGCAGGTCATTGCCGCCGTTGCCGCCGCCATCGCGGTCACGCCCGCGGCGGTTGCGACGGTTACGGCGATTGCGGCGGCCACCGCCGCCGTTGTTGTCATCATCGTTGCGGTGGTTATCGCGGCGGTTGTTGTTGCCGCCCCCGTTATTGCCACCGCCGTTGTTGCCACCGTTGCCGTGGTCCCCGTTATCGGAGTTGTCGGAGTTGTTGCCGCCACGGGACTGGTTACCCTCCGACTTGGACTGCTTGTCCTCGGCGCCGTTGCCATTTCCGTTGCCGTTGTTATTGCCCTTGGCTTCTTCGCGGGCCTCGCGCTCCTGGCGGCGCGCGCGGTTACGGCGGGCGCGGCGGGCCTGGGAGCGGGACTCGTAGCGCTGCTCGTCGTGGCCGTCCTTCTGCTCAGACTCCTGAGCACCGTCCTCGCCCTTATGGGTGTTCTCAGACTCCGGTTTCTCGGAGGCCTGGTCAGCAGCGCCGGCAGGGCGGGAAGCCTTGCGGGTCGCGCGGCGCGGCTGCGCGTCCTTCTTCGACTCCTTCTGTGCGGAGTCCTCTGCGGCGGGTGCGTCCTTAGCCTCGCCCTGGGCAGCGGCCTTCGCGCCGCGCGCCGGCACCTGGCCGGTGGTCAGGGCAGTAATGAGATCCCCCTTGCGCAGTCCGGAGACGCCGCGAAGTCCGCGCTCCGCAGCTAGCTTGCGCAATTCCGGCAGCTTCAGGGAGGCGAGATCCTGTGCTGCGGTCTTGTCCGTATCGCTCACGGATATCCTTTCGTCGCTTCACCAACGCGCGCCGTCTTGTCTGCCGCACCTGCACTGTGCGTGGTGCTGTTCCAAGCGGGCGTTGGAAGCCAGTGTGTAATTGGGATGGTCCTCCGCCACCAGCGAGTTCACGCAACCGCGATCCCCGTGGGCGGTGGTTGTCTTGGCTCTCCCCCCTCTCCGGCCCGGCGGTACGGAACGTGAAGGACTCCTTGTTGAACTCCTGAAAGCACTCAAGGAATCGGCCGCGGGTCAAGCGCGGGGAGATATTTTAAGAAGGCGACTGCGAGCGTATCTCTCCCCTCTCACCGTCGCGCGCACCGTTGGACTGCCATGAGAGTGTCACCGCAGGTGTGTGAGCCGTGGAGGGAGCTCGGAGATGCGGGGAAAGCGTTCCCCACCAGTCGCGGATAACTATACCGCATCCTTCCCCCGCGCTCACACTGACACGGCTAAAGTAGTGCGCATGCTCTCCACAATGCAGGATATCCCGCTGTCCCTCACCCGCATCCTGGAGTACGGTTCCTCCGTCCACGGCCAAACCCAGGTCATCACCTGGCACAGCGCCAATCCCGGCAATGAACGCGAGGAAACCACTTTCGCTGATGTCGGCGCCCGCGCCGCCGCCTTCGCCCACGCCCTGCATGACACGCTCGGCATCACCGGTGACGAGCGCGTGGGCTCACTGATGTGGAACTGCGCCGAGCACCTCGAAGTGCTTTTTGGCACCGCCTGTAAGGGAGCGGTGTTCACCCCGCTCAACAAGCAGCTGATGAATGATCAGATCCGGCACATCATCAACCACGCTGAGGTCCGCGTCATCGTCGCGGATTGTCGCCTCGCCGAGCAGCTAGCCCAGGTTCTGGAAGGTGTGGACTGTGTGCGTGCGGTGGTGTTTACGGGCGTCGGCAAGCCCAGCACCGCTCTGCCGGGCAACGTTGAAATCTACAGCTACGAGCAACTGCTGGATGGGCGCTCCACCGTGTATGACTGGCCGGTTTTGGATGAGCACACCGCCGCCGCACTGTGTTACTCCACCGGCACCACTGGTGCACCAAAGGGCGTGCTCTACTCCCACCGCGCTCTGTACTTGGAAGGAATGCAGCTGCGCTCCTCCGATTCCCTGTGTGTGACCCACGGCGAGACATTCCTGTGCTGCATCCCCATCTATCACGTGCTGAGCTGGGGTGTTCCCTTTGCTGCGTGGATGACGGGCACGCCGCTGGTGCTTCCCGACGCCGACGTCTCCCCCGCCACCCTGGCCAAAATCATCGCCGCCACCTCCCCGCGCGTGGCGCACGGTGTGCCCACCATTTGGATTCAGCTCTTCGTGCACTACCTCAAGAATCCACCGGAGCGCATGACGCTGACGGAGATCTTCGCTGGCGGCTCGCCTGTGCCACCGCAGCTCATCAAAAGCTGGGAAGAGCGCTACGGCGTGGACGTGGTCCACGTGTGGGGCATGGCGGAAACCACCACGGTGGGCACGGTGGCCCGCCCACCCTCAGGCGCCTCGGGCGAGGCTCGCTGGGCCTACCGCATCTCCCAAGGGCGCTTCCCTGCCTCCCTGGAATACCGCGTGGTCAATGACGGCCACGTGGTCAACACCACGGACCGCAATGCCGGCGAGATTCAGGTCCGCGGCAACTTGGTCACCGGTTCTTACTACCACTCGCCCGCTTCGGAGGACGGCGGTGCTGCCCACGAGTTCCGTGGCAAGGATGTCGAGGACGCGGACTCCAAGTTCACGGCCGACGGCTGGCTGCGCACCGGCGACGTCGGCTTCGTCACCGAGGATGGCTTCCTCACCGTGGAGGATCGCGCCCGCGATGTCATCCGTTCCGGTGGTGAGTGGATCTACTCCGTGCAGTTGGAGAACCTCATCATGGCCAACCCGGTGGTGCTGGAATGCGCCGTCATTGGCTACCCCGACAAACAGTGGGTGGAGCGCCCGCTGGCTGTCACCGTGCTCGCCGCGGATATCAGCCCCACGATTGAGACCGCCGAGCGCCTGCGCAACGGGATGCGCTCTGAGCTTCCCTCCTGGATGCTGCCGGAGTATTGGACGTTCGTAAAATCCATCGATAAGACTTCGGTGGGCAAGTTCGACAAGAAGGACCTGCGCGCCCACCTGGCGGAGGGCGAGTACAACATCATCCGGCTGAAGGGCCCGGGCGAGGCGCAGCGCCTCGATGCCGGAGAGGATGACGGGGAGGACTAGCCCCACCCCTCCTACTCATTCGGCAGGCTTCGATCTAGACTTGCCAGCAATGTCCGCCCAACGATCCCAACCTTCGCCACACACCTCCGCCCCGCTGACGCTGCCATTGCCGCGCGTACGGGGCGCGGGGACTCCGCCCACGGACCTGCCGGCACCAGGGCCCGACGGCCGCCGCGCGCTCGTGGATCGCTACGGCCGCCAAGCCCGCGACCTGCGTGTCTCCCTGACGGATCGCTGCAATCTGCGCTGCACCTACTGCATGCCCGCCGAAGGTTATGAGTGGCTGCCCACCGAACACACGCTCAGCGATGAAGAAACCATCCGTCTCATCCGCCTCGCGGTAGACAAGCTCGGCATCCAGCAGGTGCGCTTCACCGGTGGGGAGCCGCTCCTGCGCGGCTCCTTAGAGAAAATCATCGCCGCGACCAAAGCCCTGCGGACCGACGAAGGTACGGCACCCACTACTGCTCTCACCACCAACGGGCTGGGCCTGGATAAGCGCCTGCCGGGGCTGCAGCGCGCCGGGCTCGACCGCGTCAACATCTCCTTAGACACCCTCGATCCGGAGCTCTATGCCCGGCTCACCCGGCGCGACCGCCTAGCGGATGTGCTCACATCCATCGACGCCGCGCTGGCCGCCGACATGGACCCGGTCAAGATCAACGCCGTCATCATGCCGGGTGTCAACGAGTCTGCGATCCTTCCCTTGGCTCGCTTTTGCCTCGAACGCGGCGCGCAACTGCGCTTCATCGAGCAGATGCCATTGGGCCCACGGGAGGAGTGGGCGCGTTCCCGGATGGTCACCGCGGAGGATATCTTGGCGCGCTTGGCCGAAGACTTCGAGCTCACCCCGGCTAAGAAACCCCGCGGCTCCGCGCCGGCGGCACTGTGGTCCGCGGTCTCGCGCGATGGCTCCCTCCCCATAGGACACATCGGGGTGATCGCCTCCGTAACTCGGCCCTTCTGCGGGGACTGCGACCGCACGCGCCTGACCGCAGACGGCGCGGTGCGCAATTGCCTCTTCGGCAACTCGGAAACCTCCCTGCGCGACCTCATGCGCTCTGGCGCCAGCGATGCGGAGCTAGCTACCGCGTGGGCGGGTGAAATGTGGAGGAAATTACCGGGCCACGGGGTGGATGATGAAGGTTTCCTCCAGCCAGATCGCCCGATGTCCGCCATCGGTGGCTAGATTGGGTGCAATGACGAGTACCGGGACTGACTTAAGTATCGAGGAATACTTCGAGTGCCTCCACGCGCTGGTCCGCGCCTTGCCTTCGGAACGCGCTGCCTTATCGCAGGGTCGCGTGCTGGCTGAGCCCCTCGTCGCCCGCCTTCCCCTCCCGCCGCAGGATAATTCGGCCATGGATGGCTTCCTCATTCCTCAGCCTTCCTCACCAGACAGTCTCACCGTTCCCTTCACTTTGCCTGTCGTGGGTGATGTGCCTGCCGGCGCGCCGGCCCAAACCCTGCCGCCCGGCACTGCGCTGCGCATCATGACCGGTGGTCCAGTACCCGCGGGCTTTGATGGTCTGGTCATCCCCGTGGAAGACACCGATATTCCACCAGGCCCCGGGCCACTGCCTGAGACCGTCACGGTGCACCGCCTTCCCGAGCGCAACCACATCCGGCGGCGCGGCTCCCACATCGAGGCCGGGCACCAACTAGCCGGTGCCGCCACGCTGGTGGACGCCTCCCTTATCGCCGCCGCCCTCTCCGCCGGCGTCGACACCGCCGTGCTCCACCGCACCCCGCGGGTGACCGTCATTGCCACGGGTGAGGAGCTGCTCAACGGCCAGCTCCCGGATTCCAATGGTCCGATGCTCGACGCACTCCTTAGCACTACCGGCCCCGTTGACATCGCCCGCACGGTATGTGGCGATTCACCCGTTGAGCTGCGCCGCCGCTTCGACGCGGCTGCCGCTGACTCCGATCTCATCGTCACCACCGGCGGGGTATCCGCAGGAGCCTTTGACGTGGTTCGCGCGGTCGTTGAGGATGCCGTGGAGCGCGGCTCTTATTGGTTCGGACACGTCAACCAGCGCCCCGGCGCGCCGCAAGGCCACGCGCTGTGGGACGGTGTTCCCGTGGTGTGTTTGCCGGGCAACCCGGTGGCGGCGTTCGTCTCCGCGCATCTCTACCTCACCCCGCTGATGCGTTCCTTGCGTGGGCTGCCCCGCCCCACCGGAGTTTTAGACCGGCCGCACCTGACGGCCGTCGCTGGGGCTGACTTCCCGCATCCGCACCGCCCGCTTATTCAGCCGTGCTCGATTGCTCTGGACGGAAGCATCACCGCCTTCCCGCCGCCTGGACCACGCATGCGCAGCCACCACGTTGCAGCACTGCCCGGCACGCAAGGTTTCGCGCTGCTGACGAGCCCCGTCACCACAGGGGAGCAACTTACCGTCTACCCCTACTAGCTTCACGGTGCTTCACCACATCCCCCACCCCTCCGTTGTTGCCAAAGATCGCGCCTCTAAACGCCGGATCGGCCCACTCTTCGTCAGATAGGCTAGGTCCACCCAAGGAAAGGACCCGCTGTAGCCATGAAGTTCACTCACCTTAATGAGGCCGGCTCCGCCTACATGGTGGACGTCACCGATAAGAAGCCCACCGTGCGTTCCGCCACCGCCCAAGGCGAGGTGGCCTGCTCGCCGGAGGTCCTCACCGCGCTGCAGGAAGGAACCGTGCCGAAGGGCGACGTGCTTGCGGTTGCTCGAGTGGCCGGTATTGCGGCCGCCAAGAAGGTCCCGGATCTCCTACCGCTTGCCCACACCATCGGCGTGCACGGGTGCGCGGTCGACATCGAGCTGCGCGAAGACCACGTCTTCATCGAAGCCAACGTTCACACCGCCGACCGCACCGGCGTGGAAATGGAGGCGCTGACCGCGGTGAACGTTGCGGCGCTAGCTCTCATCGACATGGTGAAAGGCGTGGACCGCTCCGCTTATATCCGGCGCTGCGGCATCACAGCGAAGTCCGGCGGCCGCTCGGGTGATTGGTCCCGCGACCTGCCGGGTGAGGAAGGATAGTGAACAATGTCAGGTGTCATTATTTTGGCGGGTGGGCGCGGCACACGCATGGGTGGTGTGGACAAGGCAAGTATCATCCTCGCCGGTGAGCGCCTCATCGACCGCCTCCTGCGCCAATTGCCTTATGATGCGCCGGTGGCGGTTGTCTCGCCCTACCACTTGGGCATGCCCCAAGTATGTGAAAAGCCCCTTTTCGGCGGGCCAGCCGCGGGAATCGCCGCGGGCCACGCCGCGCTGGCTGGTGCCGCAAAGTCCACGACCGCCATCTTGGCCGTCGATGCCCCAGATTCCCCACAGATGCTGCCTGCCCTCGAACAGGCATTAGAAAGCTCCGGTGCTGATGTCGCAGTGGCCACACTCGATGGGCTCCCGCAGCCGCTGTGCGCGCTGTGGCGCACCGAGGCCCTCACCCGCGCGCTGGAGGAGCTCAGAGATCCACGCAACAAGCCGGCCATGCACTTACTGAGGCTCGCGGGCACCATCGCCGAGGTCGAGGCAACGCCCGCAGTGCGCGATATCGACACCTTGGACGAGCTACGAGCGCGGCGCGAGCGACTTGCTACTCAACGATGAATTGGCCGTGCTGGCCCTTCTCCGCATTCGTCATCAGGTGATTAACAAAGGAATAAGTGCCCGGCTCGTTGAAGGTCATCTCCACGAATCCGCCCTGGGCCGGTAAAAGGTCCAGCGCCTGGGAGCCGGAGTCCTTCGCGCCCTTAATTAGGTAGGCGCCTTCCTTATACACGGTGTCGAATTGCTCGCCCACGACATGGAAGCTCAATGGCAGATCCGGGCCGAGGTTGACCAGCCAAATGCGCACGGTATCGCCCACCTTGGCGCGCAGCGGGGCTAAGCCCTCGTCATATTGGTTGGGATAGTAGTTGAAGGCGGTGAGGTCATAATCGCCGTCGCTGACTCGCTGCGCATCCGCACCCTCTGCTTCTTTGCCCGCGGAGGCCAGAAAAATCTCGTTTGCCGTCATGACGTACTCCGCATCGACGTCTGCGAGGGCATCCTCGCCGCGCGGATCGATGATCACCGCTCCTGCCATGCCGTTGGCAATGTGCAGACTCATCGGCATGGTCGAGCAGTGATACATCCAGATACCCGCCCTGTGAGCCACGAATTCATAGGTCAGCGATTCGCCCGGCTGGATGGTCTTCATGTTCTCATCCGGGTTGACCTCCCCAGCGTGAAAGTCCACCGAGTGCCCCATCGAGCCCTCATTCTTGATGGTGATGCGGAACGTATCCCCCACCTTGCCGCGCAGGGTTGGACCGGGCGCCTGCCCGTTGAAAAGCCACCGGGTTTGGCGCACTCCCGGGGCAACTTCCATCTCCTCCTCCGTCATCACCCACGTTTCCTCATGAAGGTCACCTTTGGCAGGGGCAAGGGAAGCATCAAAAGCCTCAAATCCTTCGCGAGCTGCCATGCGCTCGGCAGCCGAGGGCACCTTCGCCGGGGCACCAGCAGAGCCCGTGCTTTCCGACGCCCCCGCATGATCATGCCCACTCGAAGCGGAGTCATCGGCGTTGACCATGAACGTCATGCCCTGCATCTTGTGGCCGGCGATCGTGCAATATCCTTCGATGGACTCCTCGATGACCCCGGCATCCAGCTGCACGGTCTCGCCCGGTTCTACCCGTCCGGTCTCCTCGCGTCCGATCTTCAGGTCATGTACCTGGTCGCCGGTGTTGGTGAAGTTCACTACGAGGTGACTGCCCGCGGCCACGTCAATGGAGGACGGGACAAAGGCCATGCCGTCCACGGAGACGTCAACAGTCACGGCGTCGGCGGATGCCACCGTAGCTGGGTCTTGCCTGCCCGTGGCCGAGTTGAACACCGCCAGCCCAATGACGGCGAGAAGCGCCACGATGATAATGAGCCAGGATGCCCATTGCTTCTCAGAATGCTCCTGTTTAACGGGCGCGCTTGACATGAACTTCTCCTTGGGATGATGCGAGGGCCCACACTAGGGCCACAATATTGGCGATGAGGCCAAGCCCCATCATGATAAGCCCGGCCACGGACGCACTGACAATGCCGAGGAGGCTGAGCGCACCGCCGAGGTTGATAAGCGCCACGCGCAACAACCCCGGAAGGTGTCCACGCGCGGGACGGGCTGCCCCGGCCAGGATGGGCAGCATATGGTGAAGCACCCCGGTTACGAGCTGCAACAGGCCGGCACCAACGAACGCTGGCATGAGTAGCAACGTCACCGCTCGCGGGTAGGCCCCTGCGATGGTCGCGGCGGCATCACCGGCGCAGAGCGCCACCATCCACACCAACCCCGCCATCGCGGACACGCTTGCCGTCGTCTTTTCGCCACCAAGCGCGCCGGCCAGCACTGGCTGGATGATGAGCACGGCAGCAAGCACGGTGAGCAGCTGCGCCATACCGGCGGCGCGGGTGAGCCCGGAGGCGTCGGCAAGCATGGCCACCGCCAGCCCCGCGCAATGCACTGCCAAAGCCCGGCTGCACCGCGCCCGGGCCACCGAGGAAATGGGGGTCCGGGTAAACGTCGGCAGCAGCGTAATGACCGTGCCTAGGATGGTCAGCAGGCCGAAGCCCCACACCATCCCGCGTGAGTGCGCGGCCACCAACAGCGAGTAATTCCCTACCCCGTGCGCAGCCAGAATCACCAGGACTACTGAGAAGATCATGAAGCAGGCCGCCGCCAGATAAAAAGGCACGGTGACGGCAAAGGAACCAGACAATGACCCCCGGAGCGTGGTCCACAGCGCCCACAGGTGCCACGCAACGGCAGCGATGACGAGAGCGGAGCCGATATCCGCAAGCACGCCCCAGTCGTAGCCTGCGCGATCGACAAGTAGAAGAACCAGCCCCACCTGAACCAGCCCCACCCGCGCGCCCACCCCGCGGAAACCGACGGCCGGAGTGCGGGTCAGTGCCTCCGTGAAGTGGGTGCTAAACACGAGGATGGCGGTGGTCAGCGCGCCGAGGGTGAATGGGTGGATGAGGTCCCACCACACCACGGGTGCTCCCCAAAAATTCGCCACTGCGATTCCCACGCCCACCGCGATCCACACGGCGACCAGGCTAAAGGCAATGGTGTGCCAGCGCCGGCGCGAAGCCAGCGAGACATCGCGCAGAGACATATCTGACACTTTTATTTGCACGGATATAATCGTAGTAAATTGATGGCCCGGGCAGCAACGCCCACTCTGCTAGAACTCGAAAGGAATCCATCAATGAACTTGCCGCTTGTTGATGCCTCCAAGGGCCACGACATTCCCACCCTCAACGCCTCCGAAATTCCCCACGCGGTGCGCCACGGCGCCATCCATGGAGCGCTGGGCACCCTCAACGTGGGCGAATCCATGATTCTCATTGCTCCGCACGACCCGCTTCCGTTGCTCACAGAGGTGGACCAGCGCGAAGAATCCTTCGACCGTGAATACCTCAAGAAGGAACCAAAGGAAGTCCATATTAAATTCACGCGGACCGCGTAAAGATGCCGTAACGTAACTGACCATGCGCCGTTTGAAAATTGCCGTCCCCGTCCTTGCCGCCGCGCTGACTGTTGCCGGCTGTGCCTCCAGCTCCGACGAGCCATTGCAGGTATTTGCAGCGTCCTCCACGCGCGTGCTCAACGACGACCTCTCCAGTGCTTCTGAAACTCCGCTGGCCTTCAACAATGGCGGCTCTTCCGCGCTCGTTCAGCAGATCAATGAAGGCGCTCCCGCAGATCTGCTGCTTACTGCCTCTCGCGAGACCATGGATGATGCAACCGCTCAGGGAAACGTTGACGCCCCCGTGGCCCTCGCGAGCAACGTCATGGTCATGGTCGTGCCGAAGGGCAATCCTTTAGGTCTGCGCTCCGCGGCAGACCTGGATTCCTCCGCTCGCTTGGTCCTCTGCGACCCAAACGTGCCGTGCGGTGCCATTTCCACGCGCATCATGGAGGCCAACAACTGGGACCTGCACGCCTCCTCCCTGGAGGGACAGGTAGCTGACGTCCTAGGTAAGGTCGCCTCCGGCGAGGCGGACGCCGGATGGGTCTATTCCACCGACGCCGCCGCTAGCGAAGATGTCGAAGCCATCCCGCTCGACCACGCGGAAGACTTCCGTAACGAGATCATGGGCGCGGTGGTGTCTGATTCACCCCGCCACGAAGAAGCCCAAGAAGTCCTCAACCTCCTCGAGTCGGATTTTGATAGCACCTGGGAAAAGTACGGTTTCACCCCGGTGAACTAAGTGTCACCCACGTTTTTGCGCGAGCAGCGCCCGCGGACAACCTGGCCGGTCATCGCCGCCGGCACGCTCGCCGCTATTTACATCCTTGCCCCTGTCCTCGCCCTGGGCCTGCGGGTGCCTTGGGGACAGCTCTCAGACACGCTGAACGCACCGACGACCCATGACCTCCTCCGGGTCAGTCTGTCCGCAGCGGTATTGTCAACCTTGCTATCCACGTTCCTAGGCACCTGCCTGGCTCTGTGGCTCCAGCAGCTGCGCCGCGTATCTCACCTTGTGCGGCTGGTGGTCTACCTCCCTTTGGCCATGCCTCCCGTGGTGGGCGGGTTGGCTCTTACCGCGCTGCTCGGGCGCCGCGGTCTGCTTGGCCCGGTATTGGAGCAAGCAGGGCTGCACATATCTTTTGCCTTCCCCGGTGTCGTGGCAGCACATCTCTTTGTCACCCTCCCCTTCGTGGTGGTGGCGGTGGATTCTGCTTTGCGGCAGCTCGATCCTGAGGTCGTGGCTAGCGCGCGGGGCGTCGGCCTCAGCCCAAGTACCATCCTTCGGCACATCATCCTCCCGGCTATCCTCCCCGCCGTGTTCACGGGCGGTGCACTGGCTTTCGCCCGCTCACTGGGTGAATTTGGAACGACGATCACCTTCGCCGGATCCCTGCCCGGTTCTACCCGAACCATGCCGAGCGGTATCTACCTTGAACGTGAAGTCAGCGCGGACAAAGCCTATGCTCTGTCGGCCGTGTTAATCGGGATAGCCATCCTTACGCTCACCGCTGCCGGAATGCCCCTGCTGCTGCGCCGCCGCCGCGAGCAAGCTGTACGCGCTTTGCAACCGATGGACCCAAATGCACTCCGCGCGGCGACTGCCCCGCTGACGCCGCCCCACGATCTTTCCGTGACGGTCGGCGACACCACCACGACCTTCCGGGGCGGGCGCGTGACCGCGGTGGTCGGACCCAACGGCGCCGGCAAGACCACGCTGATGCGTTTTACTAGCGGGCGGCTCCAGGGAGCGCAAACTAACACTGAACGCGTCATCATGCTCTCTCAAAACCCCGGACTACCGCCCACAGCCACCGTGGCTCAAGCGTTGACCATGGTGACCAATGACCCGCGACGGACGGAGGAATTGCTGAAGGCCGCCGGATTGCAGGAGCTGGTCCATGTATCAGAACTTTCCGGCGGCCAGGCCGCGCAGGTTGCCCTCTTGCGCGCGCTGGCGGCGCGGCCAGAAGTATTGGTTGCGGATGAGCCCTTTGCCGCCATGGACGTCGAATCCGCTGCGCGGTGGCGCCACCTTCTGCGCATCTCGGCCGCTGACCGTACCACGGTCATTGTTACCCACAGCTGCGTGGACCTCACCACGCTGGCGGATGACGTCGCGGTGATGGAAGCCGGCGAAGTCACTTCCCAAGGCCCTGCGGACCGACTATTGGAGCAGCCCACCACCCGCTTCATGGCGGAGCTAGCGGGCGTTAATGTTCTGCGCGGTTCCATCAGAGGAGACGCGTTTGCTCCAGACCGCGACGGTGAGCACTGGGCGGCCTTCCCGCAGACCGCGCTGCACTTCGACCCCACTGGCGCGCAGCACGCCACCAGTTTGAGTGCCACCATTGTGGCTGATTTGGGAAGCACTACCCTCGTTGACATCGACGGCCAACGGGTCACGGTGGGCCAGCCAGCGCGTAAAACCGCTCCCGGCCAGGTGGTGCCTGTGGCCCTCGACGCCAGCGCCCTCACGGTCTATACCCGTACTTAATCTTCTGAGTCTGCCCACGTCGTGAGGGAGCTCTCGGTATTTATACTCACCGCGATAGTAGAAATTCGACGGAGTGGATGTAGGATCCTCGTAGCGTAAATCAAGGAGCTACAGTCCATGTCCACAATGTCTACCCATAGTCCTCGCTCATCCAGCGAGCTATTTCCCGACACAATGAGGCTCTCCCCCAAGCAGCGCGAAGTCCTCTCGGTTTTACAGAAGTTCCCGCAAGGAGCACGGGCCGCAGAAGTTGCTAAGAAAATGGGCATGCACGTTAACACCGCGCGCGGGCATCTGGATGAACTCGTCAACGCTGGCGCGGTGCGAGTAGTCACCGCCCCAGCGCAGGGGCGCGGGCGCCCCTCCCTGATCTTCCAAGTGCGGGTGCCGGACAACCGTTCGGTCGCGGAGGAGTACGTCACGCTGATCAGTGTGTTGATTAAAGCCCTGGCGGCTAAGGAGCAGCTCAATGATTATGCCTCAGAGCAGGCGCGGGAGCTTGGCCGCGAGTGGGCGAAGACCGCTGCCAGCAGCCATGGTGCTGAGGCGCTCGGTTCGCTTCATCGGATGATGCGCGAAATGGGCTTTGACCCAGTAACCTCAGCCGAGCAATTCGACCAGGAGGGCCGCACCGATGTGGAGCTGCACGCCTGCCCGTTTGTGACCGCCGGAGTAGAGCCCTCCCCCTTCGTCTGCGCCATCCACGATGGCTACTTGGAGCAGGCGGCGGCCGATTCCGGCGGGCGGCTGAGCCTGAAACTTATCCCCAAGTCCGGCAACGGTGTGTGCCGGATCAGCGTGGAAAAGCCCAGCTAGCTAGCCTAACCACGCTCGACGGAGACCGGCCCGGCGACCTCCAGCTCCAGTACGCGCAGGTTCTGCTCGCGGGCATCGTCGAGGATCGCTTCCTCTATGGGCTCGGTGTGCAGGACCATGACGGTGGGGCCAGCGCCCGACAGGTAGGCGGCATAGCCGCGATTGCGCAGGCGGTTGACCCACTCCGCGGTCACCGGCAGGACATCAGCGCGATAAGGCTGGTGCAGGCGGTCGCGGGTGCCCTCCCACAGCAGGTCCGGGTAAGCGGTCAGCGCCGCCACGTTCACCGCGGTGCGGGAGACGTTGAAGGCGGCGTCGGCATGCGTGACGTGCGAGGGCAGCACGCGGCGCACTGCCTGCGTCGAGGCATGGAAGTCCGGGACCAAGGCCGTGGCCTTGATGCTTGGGTGAACCTCTAAGGTGGCGGCGCGGTACTCCGGAAGCGAGCGGCCGTCGACAGGCACGGTGGTCCAGGAGACCACCGCATTGCCCAGCACGGAGGCCGCGGCGTTATCCGGGTGGCCTTCGAAGGCCGAAGACAACTGCACAACCTGCTCCTCGGAGAGCGGGAACCCAGCCAGGCCGTTGCCCGCGGCCACGCCGGCCACCGCGGCAGACGCTGAGGAGCCCAAGCCGCGGGACTGCGGGATGTTATTCGTGCACACCACGCGCAGGCCGGTGACTTCGACATCGGCGGCCTTGAGTGCGGAGCGGATGGCCTTGACCACAAGGTGGGAGCCGTCGCGCGGCAGCTCTTCGGCGCCCTCGCCGAAGATTTCTACCTCCAAGCCGGAGCGGGTGACCTCGACCTCCACGGTGTCGTAAAGGCTCAGCGCGATGCCGAGGGTGTCGTAGCCCGGGCCCAGGTTGGCCGAGGAGGCCGGGACCTGAACCGTGACCTTGGTGCCTACTTCGATATCGATACTCATTGTTGTACCTAAAACCCTTAGACGCCGAGGCGGATGACGGAGTGGACAGCCTTGACCTCATCGAGCTCGCCGAGGGCAGCGACGATATCCTCAAGCACCGCTTCCTTCGCCGCGTGGGTGACCACGATGAGGCGAGCGGTGGCATCGCCGTCTTCCTGGCGCACGGTGCGCAGGGAGACCCCATGGCGGGCAAAGACACCGGAAATGGCGGAGAGCACGCCGGTGCGGTCTTCAACTTCCATGTCGACGTGATAACGAGTTTCCACTTCTCCGAACTCCGCAATAGGTAGGTTGGCGTAGGTGTTCTCCCCCGGCGCACGGCCGCCGTGGACAATGTTGCGTGCCGCACCGATGACATCACCCAGCACAGCGGATGCCGTGGGGTTACCGCCGGCACCATTGCCGTAGAACATCAGAGAGCCAGCGGCCTCCGCTTCAACGAAGATGGCGTTGTAGGACTGGCTGACCGAAGCCAGCGGGTGCTCCTTCGGAACCAGCGTCGGGTGCACGCGGGCATTAACGGATTCCGCACCGGTCTCCTCATCGACGAGGCGCTCGCAGATGGCGAGCAGCTTGATGGAGTAGCCAGCCTGGTTGGCAGCCTTGATGTCATCCGCGGTGATCTTGGAAATACCCTCGCAGTAGACATCGTCGAAGGTCAGGCGGGTGTAGAAGCCCAGGGAAGCCAAGATGGCGGCCTTGGAGGCAGCGTCGTGGCCCTCCACGTCAGCGGTGGGATCGGCCTCGGCGTAGCCCAGGCGGGTGGCCTCAGCCAGTGCGTCCTCATAGGAGGCACCAGTGGACTCCATGGCGTCCAGGATGAAGTTCGTGGTGCCGTTGACGATTCCGGAGATGCGCTGGATCTTGTCGCCGGCCAGGGAACGGCGCAGCATGCCGACCACCGGGATGGCAGCGGCCACGGCGGCCTCGAAATAAAGGTCGACGTCAGCGCGGTCGGCGGCCTCAGCGAGCTCATCCGCATGCGCGGCCACGAGAGCCTTGTTGGCGGTAACCACGGACTTGCCGGCGTTGAGGGCCGCGAGGACGAGCTCGCGCGGGAAATCAATGCCGCCGATGACCTCGACGACGAGGTCGATATCATCGCGCAGGACAAGTGCCTTGGCGTCGTCGGTCAGTAGCTCCGCCGGCACGCCCGGGCGCAGCTTGTTCTTGTTGTGCACGGCGACGCCGCGGATCTCCACGGGGCCGCCAATGCGGTGCGCAAAAGCGTTAGCGTTTTCCTGCACGAGGCGGAAAACCTCGGCGCCCACGGTGCCAAATCCAAGCAGCGCGATTCCTACGGGTTCGCCTTCGGGTTTCTTGCTACGGTTCGTCATCGTCATGGTGTCCCCTTGTTGAAATTGCGAATGATTGTTACGTGCTAGCCCATCACTATACAGAACGAGCTGTCTATTTCTACGCGAAGTGGCCGGCACAACGCGCGACCGGCCATATCTTTGTGAATAAAATGCGGTGAGCTGTGGCAACGCCGCGCTAGTCGACGTCCAACGCCAACAAGTCCTCCACCGTTTCCCGGCGCAGCATGAGCGAGGCTTTGCCGTCACGCACGGAGACGACCGCCGGGCGCAAAGCACCGTTATAGCGCGAGGCCATCATGTACTGATAGGCACCGGTGGTGGCGAAAGCGAGGAGATCCCCGGTAGTGATATCCGAGGGGAAACGGCGCTCGTTGACCAGAATGTCGCCGGACTCGCAGTGGAAGCCCACGATGCGCGAATCTACGGGCTCGCCCTGGGTGCGGCGGTTGACCACGCGCACGTCGTACTCCGAGCCATAGAGCGCCGGCCGGATGTTATCGGACATGCCACCGTCCACGGAGAGGTAGCGGCGCATCGGCAGATCCGCCTTGCCGGTCTCCACATCCTTGACCGTGCCCACGCGGTAGACGGTGACCGCGGAGGCCCCCACCAGCGAGCGGCCGGGCTCCACCAACACGAAAGGCGGCTTGATGCCGAGCTCAGTAGCGGTGCGCTCCACGGCGTCGAGCAGGTCCTTGGCCAGCGTGGCGACGTCGAGGGCTTCCTCGTATTCCATGTAGGGAATGCCGAAGCCGCCGCCCAAGTCCAACTCCTCGAGGGCAACGCCGAGCTCGGAGTGAATGCGCTTGTACAGGCTCAGCACGCGCTCGGCTGCCAGCTTGAAACCATCGGCATTAAACACCGAGGAGCCCACGTGGCAGTGCAATCCCACGAGCTTAAGGTTCGCGGATTCCAGCACCGTGCGAGCCACCTCGAAGGCAGCGCCGGTGGACAGGGAGATGCCGAACTTTTGGTCCTCGTGAGCCGTGGCGATGAATTCGTGCGTGTGGGCATCCACGCCAGGCTTCACGCGAATCATCACCGGCTGCACGCGGCCGGCGGCCGCAGCAATGCTGTTGAGGCGCGAGAGCTCCTCCGCGTTATCCAGCACCACATGGCCAATCCGCTCGTTAACGCACAGCTCGAGGTACTCGTCTTCCTTGTTATTGCCATGCGCGGTCATGCGCTCGGGCGGGAAGTCCGCGGCGAGCGCTAGCTTGGCCTCATTGAGGGAGGCGACGTCGAGGCACAGGCCCTCCTCGTCTACCCAGCGCACGATGCGCTTGGTGATGAAAGCCTTGGAGGCGTAGTGCACGTGGTCAGGGCCGCCGAAGGCCTGGGCCATGTCCCGGCAGCGCGAGCGGAAGTCCTGTTCATCGAAAACATAGAGCGGGGTGCCGTATTCTTCGGCCAGCTCGGTCAGGGAAACGCCACCAATCGAGACCACGCCATCGGAGTCACGCGCTGCGTTGCGCGGCCACACGTGGGCCGGAAGAGAATTGAAATCAGTCATCGATACCTTTTCTTACATCTTCTCCGGTGCGCTAACCCCGACCATGGTCAAGGCATTGGCCATGACCTGGCGGGTGGCGCTGGCCAGGGCGAGGCGTGCGGAGTGAATCGGCTCGGTCTCTTCACCAGCCTTCGGCAGCACTTGGCACTGGTCATAGAAGCGGTGGAACACGGCGGCAAGCTCCTCGGCGTAACGCGCGATGCGGTGCGGTTCACGCAGCGTAGCGGCGGTGGCCACAACCTCGGGGAACTCGCCTAGGGTGCGGATGAGGTCGCCTTCCTTCTCGTGGGTGAGGAGGTCGAGGGGGCCGTCGGCAAGCGCGGCGGTGTCGAAGCCCAGCTCTGCTGCCTTGCGCAGGATGGAGCAAATACGGGCGTGGCCATACTGCACGTAGTAGACCGGGTTATCCGCCGACTGGGAAGCCCACAGGCCCAAGTCGATGTCCAGGCTGGAATCCACGGAGGAGCGCACCAGGGAGTAACGCGCGCCGTCGACGCCGATAGCCTCGACAAGGTCATCAAGGGTGATGACGGTGCCGGCACGCTTGGACATCTTGACCGCCTGGCCATCGCGGACGAGGTTCACCATCTGGCCGATGAGGACTTCGACGGCCTCCGGGTCATAGCCCAGGGCCTGGGCCGAGGCGCGCAGGCGAGCGATGTAGCCGTGATGGTCTGCGCCCAGCATGTAGATGGCCAGGTCGTGGCCGCGGTCGAACTTATCGGCCACGTAGGCGATATCGCCGGCGATGTAGGCGGCGTTGCCATCGGACTTGATGACCACGCGGTCCTTATCGTCACCGTATTCGGTGGATTTCAGCCACCATGCGCCCTCGGCTTCGTAGAGCTTGCCGTTGTCCTTGAGCTTCTGGATGGACTTCTCCACCGCGCCCGACTCGAAGAGGGAGTTCTCGTGGAAGTAGACGTCAAAGTCCACGCCGAACTCGTGGAGGGACTCCTTGATCTGGGCGAACATCATCTCCACGCCGGCAGAGCGGAAGGCTTCCTGCACGTCGGCGTCGCTGCCATCGAGAGCTGCCGGGTTCTGATCCAGCACCCCCTGCGCGATCTCCTTAATGTAATCGCCGCCGTAGCCGTCCTCCGGGGTGGGCTCGCCCTTGGCGGCAGCCACGAGGGAGCGAGCGAAGCGGTCGATCTGTCCGCCGTGATCGTTGAAGTAGTACTCGCGGGTCACCTCCGCGCCGGAGGCTTCGAGCACGCGGCCCAGCGAATCGCCCACGGCAGCCCAGCGGGTTCCGCCCAGGTGGATCGGGCCAGTCGGGTTCGCGGAGACGAACTCCAGGTTGATCTTCTTGCCCTGGTAGGTGGAGTTGCTACCAAAGTCCGCACCGGCGCTAAGGACTTGGGCCACGATGGCGCCCTGGGCAGCAGCAGCGAGGCGAATGTTGAGGAATCCCGGGCCCGCGATGGATGCTTCATCGATGGCGTCATTGCCGGCGAGGGCATCCGCCAGCCACTGCGCCAGCTCGCGGGGCTGGGTGCCGGCCTTCTTGGCCACCTGGAGTGCCAGGTTGGTGGCGTAATCGCCGTGCTCCGGGTTGCGCGGGCGCTCCACGCTCACGGTCTCCGGCAGGACGGAGGAGTCCAGCTCATGCTCGGTGAGCACGGCGGCGGCAGTGTTCTTGATCAGGACGGAAAGATCTTCAGGATTCATAGGGCCAAAGTCTATCGTCTCCGCCGCTTGGAGGCGCTACCAGGTCTCAGACGTTAGCAAGGTCACTCACCCCCATCGGGTGAACAATGCAGCACAGCGAAGCGCCAAGTTCTACCCTAAAAGGCGTTATCTGAATCGATTCAATCTTTCGCCCTCTCGCTCGGCCGAAACATGCGGTGCCGCATCCTGGGGATCTCCACGAGGACGCCAGCGGGAGCCAACTGGAATTGAGATTTATGTCAACCTTCAACATCACCACCGACGCCATTGCTGGCAACGTGGGGCTTACCGCGCTGGTGTCCACGCTGCCGCTCATCGCGTTCTTCATCACGCTCTTGGGCCTCAAGGCCCGCGCCCATACCTCGGGTGCGGTAGCGCTTCTCGTGGCACTCCTCATCGCAGTCTTTGGCATGGACATGCCCACCGGCATGGCCCTGTCCTCCGCGGTGCGCGGCGGACTCTTTGGCCTCTTCCCCATCGTCTGGGTGATCATCACCGCCATCTGGTTCTACGAAGTGACCGTGGCTTCCGGACGATTCAATGACCTGCGCAAGACCTTTGACTTGCTGGGCGATGGCGATATCCGCATCCAGGCCATCCTCATCGCCTTCTGCTTCGGTGGCCTGCTGGAGGCCCTCGCCGGCTTCGGCGCTCCCGTCGCGATTACGGCGACCATGATCCTGGCCTTGGGTGTTAAGCCGCTCAAGGCGGCCACCACGGTGCTCATTGCCAACACCGCGCCCGTGGCCTTCGGCGCGGTGGGCATCCCAGTCACCACCGCGGGCTCGGTCGGCGGGCGCACCGCCGAGCAGACCGCTGACATCGCCGCGTTGATTTCCCTCCAGGTCCTGCTCATTGCCGCCGTCGTGCCTTTCTTCATCCTCTTTATCCTTGACGGCATGCGCGGTGTTAAGGAGGCCGGCCCCGCCGCGGCCGTCATCGGCATCTCCTTCGCCATTGCCCAGTGGGCCGCGGCTACCTTCTTCGCCTACCAGCTCACCAACGTCGTGGCCTGCATCGTCTCCCTCGGCGCGGGCTTCATCTTCCTGCGTGTGTGGAAGCCCAAGGGTGTCGACAGCCTGCGCGAGCGCATGGAGCTGCCCGCCCAGGAGGAGGTCACGGATCTCAACGGCAGCCGCATTTGGATGGCCCTGCTGCCCTATGCCGTGGTCACCGCTGTCTTCGCCATCGCCACCGCATGGCCGGCCATCTTCGGCTTCCTGCAGGTCAACGTTGCCTGGCCGCTTCTCGACGGCACCGTCTTCGACGCCGAAGGCCACGCCATGGACACCGCCTTCACGTTCAACGTGCTGGGCAACCCGGGCACCTTGCTGCTCATCTCCGGCATCATCGTGGCCATCATCTACATGGCCTTCAATGAGAACGGCCGCTACACGCTGGAGGCCTCCGCACCAGTGGCCAAATTCGGCGAGGTAGTCAACCGCATGAAGTTCTCCGCGCTGACCATCATCTTGGTCCTGGCGCTGGCCTACACTATGAACTACTCCGGCCAGACCATTTCCATTGGCCAGTTTGTAGCCTCTGTAGGCGGCATCTTCGCGCTCTTTTCCCCCGTTCTGGGCTGGATCGGCACTGCGGTCACCGGCTCGGACACCTCTGCCAACGCGCTCTTTGCCAACCTGCAAGTCACCGCCGCCGAGCGCATCGGCGTCAACCCGGACCTCATGCTGGCCGCCAATACCTCGGGTGGCGTTGTGGGCAAGATGATCTCCCCGCAGTCGCTGGCCATCGCCGCCACCGCGGTCCAGATGGAGGGCGAGGAATCCCGCATCTTCAAGGCCGTCGTGGGCTACTCTGTGGCCTTCCTCGCCGTCGTGTGCGTCATCGTCTTCCTCATGACCAACGTGCTGGGCTTCTTGGTCCCCTAAAAGGGTTTAGCCATAAAGTTCTACACCACTAACTACCCCCAGATTCGGGCGTCTTCATCGCCCAGTCTGGGGGTTGCCTCATATCGGCCGCGACCGCTGCGACCATCACCGCACGTTAGGAATTTCACAACATTAGTGTTGCGATAAAAAGCCAGGTAGGAGGGGTAATCCCGTGTCGATAATGTGAGTTTTGGGCGGTAGGCTCAAAGGTACACACTCGAAAAATGCCCAGTGCGGCTGTCCTGGTAGCGCGCATCCGAGCACAACTCCGCTGTGCACAGCACGGGACAAGCCACATGGAGGCAGATTAAGGAGCGCTCACAAATGCGAATAGCATTGTTTTCCACCTGCATCGGTGACTCACTTTTCCCCGATGCCCACAAGGCCACGGCCCTGATCCTCTCCCGCCTGGGCTACGACGTCGTCTTCCCCGAGGAACAGACTTGTTGCGGCCAGATGCACATCAACACCGGCTACCAGGAGCAGACCTTGGGCATGATCCGCACCTATGCGGACGCCTTCGCGGATCCCTCCATTGATTACGTGGTTTCTGCCTCCGGCTCCTGCGTGGGCGCCGTGCGCGAGCAGCACGAGATGATCGCGGACCGCTTCGGCACCTCCGCTGATGTGGACGGCGCCAAGAAGGCAGCCGGCAAGACCCTGGACTTGCCGGAGTTTCTTGTCGACGTCGCCGGTGTCACCAACGTCGGCGCCTTCTTCCCTCACCGCGTGACCTACCACCCCTCCTGCCACGGCCTACGTTTCCTCAAACTGGGTGACCGCCCCTACCAGCTTCTTAAGGAGGTCGAAGGAATCGACCTCGCCCCGCTGCCTAATGCTGAAGAGTGCTGTGGCTTCGGCGGCACCTTCGCGCTCAAGAACGCCGAGGTTTCTGCCGCGATGGTGGGTGACAAAACCCGCCACATCCGCGAAACCGAGGCCGAATACGTCACCGGCGGTGACTCCTCCTGCCTGATGAACATCGGTGGTGCCCTGGCCCGCCAGCGCTCCGGTGTTCGCGCTATCCACTTGGCGGAAATCCTCGCCTCCACCAAGGAACACCCGTGGACTCCTACCTCTGCGGCCTACTCCAAGGAGAAGATGCTCTAATGACTTCCTTCCTCGACACCACTCCTCCGCGCGCTCCTGAAGGCTACGGCAACCTGCGCGGCTCGAAGGCCTTCGTGCCGCTGGCTCACGTGGGCCTCAACAACGCCACCCAGCGCCGCAACCTGCACCACGCCACCACCACGATTCGTGACAAGCGCCAGCACGCCGTGGATGAAACACCGGACTGGGAGCAGCTTCGCGACGCCGGCTCGGCACTCAAGGATGACGTCGCCGTGCGCATGGGCGAACTGCTGCTCCAATTCGAAGAGCAGGTGACCAAGCGCGGAGGCATCGTCCACTGGGCACGCGACGCCAAGGAAGCCAACGAGATCATCGAGGGTCTTATCCGCGAGACCGGTGAGACCGAGGTGGTCAAGATCAAGTCCATGGCCACCCAGGAAATCGCGCTCAACGAGCACCTGGAAGAGGCCGGCATCCACGCCCAGGAAACTGACCTGGCGGAGCTCATCGTCCAGCTGGGTGAGGACAAGCCTTCCCACATTCTGGTCCCGGCTATCCACCGCAACCGCGCGGAGATTCGCGACATCTTTGTCAACAAGATGCCGAATACCGATGACTCCCTCAAGGCCGAGCCGGCGGAACTGGCTGAGGCATCCCGCCAGTTCCTGCGCGAGCAGTTCATGAAGGCCAAGGTCGCCATCTCCGGCGCTAACTTCGGTGTGGCAGAAACCGGCACCATCAACATCGTGGAGTCCGAGGGCAATGGCCGCATGTGCCTGACCCTGCCGGAGACCCTCATTACCGTGATGGGTATTGAGAAGCTTGTCCCGACCTTCCAGGACCTCGAGGTCTTCCTGCAGCTGCTGCCGCGCTCCTCCACTGCAGAGCGCATGAACCCGTACACCTCCATGTGGTCTGGTGTGACCGAAGGTGACGGCCCGCAGAACTTCCACATCGTGCTGCTGGATAACGGCCGCACCGCTGCTCTGTCCTCCCCCAAGGGCCACGAGGCACTCAAGTGCATCCGCTGTTCTGCCTGCCTGAACGTCTGCCCGGTCTACGAGCGCGCCGGCGGCCACGCTTATGGCTCCGTTTACCCGGGCCCGATTGGTATCTCCCTGACGCCGCAGCTGACTGGCATGAAGGACCACAACGATCCGTCGGCAAGCTTGCCCTATGCCTGCTCCCTGTGCGGCCGTTGCGACGAGGTATGCCCGGTGCGCATCCCGCTCTCCCAGGTCATTCTGGAAAACCGCTACCAGAAGGTCACCCACGCCACCCCGCCGGTCGAAGAGAAACTCTTCCAGGTAGTTGAGCTGGTGTGGAAGAACCCGAAGATCTGGAACCAGATCACCCACATGGTGGCGCTCGGCCGTGTCCTCGGCGGTTTCAACGGAGTCATCGACAAGCTGCCGCTGTTCATGTCTGGGTGGTCCGACGTACGCGACACCGCCGTTCCGCCGAAGAAGTCCTTCCGCCAATGGTTCGACACTGACGAAGCTCAAGAACTCCTCGCCCAAGCCAAGAAGGAGGGCATCAAGTGACCACCGCCAAAGAGGAAATCCTCAACCGCATTTCCGCCGCCCAGAAGCAGGCCGGCCTGCCGGACCACGTAGACATTCCGCGCGAGTACCAGAAGGAAGGCACGCTCAACGAGGATGAGCTGCGTGAGATGCTGGTGGACCGCCTCGAAGACTACAAGGCTGATGTGCACGTCACCGATGAGTCTGGGTTGAACTCCACCCTCGTGGACATCCTTAAAGAGCGCGGTTGCTCGAACGTCGTCTACGCACCCGGCATGGACGCTGGGCTTCTCGACGGCTTCGAAGGCACCACCACCCCAGACGACAACGCCAAGGACCCGCGCGAGCTCGACGCTGTCGATGCCGTGGTGACCGAATCCCACGTCACCTCCGCGCAGACCGGCACCATTGTGCTTGAGTCCAATGAGACCTGTGGCCGTCGCGCGCTGACCCTGGTGCCGGACCGTCACGTGTGTATCGTGCGCAAGGACCAGATCGTCTACGGTGTCCCGGAGATGGTTTCCCGTATGAACCCGGAGCGCCCGGCAACGTGGATCTCTGGCCCTTCCGCTACCTCGGATATCGAGCTCTCCCGCGTGGAGGGTGTCCACGGCCCGCGCGATCTTATTGTGGTGATTGTTAAGTAGTGTGACGTTCGGGGGCACCCGCCCCTTCCGAACACTCGGCTCACATCACCCCCGGCGCATAGGATAAGGCACGTACTTATTAACGATTTGAGGAGCCTTATTCTATGCGTCTTTCTCGCGTTTTAGGCTCGGTGCTGGGGCCCGTAGCTGTTGCTGCCGGCCTGGTTGCCGCGCCCGCTGTTGCTCACGCCGATCAACCCACCATCAACTGGGGCCCGTGCCCGGAAGGGGTCACCGAAGAGCGCGCTGAATGCGGGCACGTGACCGTTCCGACCTATCACGATGCCCCGGAGAAAGGCACCATCGACGTCGGCCTCATCCGCCTCAAGGCCACCGGAAACCGACAGGGCACCCTGTTTACCAACCCGGGTGGCCCGGGCGGTGACGCGTATAGCTGGGTGAGCTTCGCCGCGTGGCCGGAGGAAGTCAAACAGAGCTACGACATCATCGGTGTGCAGCCGCGTGGCCTGCGCGAGTCGGGAGAGGTGAACTGCACGGCCAGTGAGCTGGGCGCCAATCCCCTTGCGGAGATGACGCAGATCGGCGCGATTACCCGCAATGACTGCGAGAAGAACACCCCTGGCTACACCGACTCCCTGACGACGGAAAACACCGCCAAGGACTGGGAGGTTGTCCGCCAGGCACTCGGCGAGGAGAAAATCAACATCGCCGGTCTCTCCTACGGCACCTTCCTGGGCTCCACCTACGCCACGCTCTACCCACAGCACACCGACAAGGTCGTGCTCGACTCTGGCATGAACCCGAACATGGCATGGAACCAGATCTTCGCTTCCCAGCAGGCAGGCTACGAGAATGCGCTACATGACTTCTTTGCGTACGTGGCCAAGAATGACGCCACCTACCACGCCGGAAAGACCCCGCTGAAGGCCTACGAGCGCTGGTCCCAGATTGTTGCCGCCGAGGCAGGCGTGCGCCCGACTGTGCTTCCACCAAACGCCCAGATTGGTGACCTCCCGCCGGGGCTGGAGTTCGCCGGCCAGCCAGGTGCCAATATCATGACTGCTACCGGTGAGCTGCGCGTGCAGGCGGAGCACCTCGCCGGCAAGGTACGCAACCCGCAAGCTGTCCAAGCCTCCTCGCCGACGCTGTCCGCAACCCGTGAGCTGCTCCCCCGCCCGGAGGCCTGGGACACGCTGGCCAAGCACATCGGCGGCATCGAGCCAATTAACTTTGAGGAGCAGGCAGCACAGCAGCCTCAGCAGGATCCGCAGCAGGCTCAGCAGGACGTTCTCAATGCCGTGAGCATGCAGAACATCATCATGTGCAATGAGAACACCGCGCCGACGGATCCCACCCTCATTCCGGCGTTCCTCTGGTCGAACTTCGTCACGATTGACCCCTTCACTCTGTTCAACTCGATGTACGCCTCCGGCGCGGGTTGCGGTGGCCGCGCACCGGTCAACACCCCGATTGCCGTCTCCGGCCAGAACCTGCAGACCAAGCCGCTGCAGCTGCAGGCCACCGGTGACCCGCAGACCCCGTACGCTTTCTACCGCGGTCTCTCGGATCCGATGCAGTCCCGCGTGGTGACCGTCCACGGCCCGGGTCACGGCCACTTCGCGATGGGCAACAAGGCCGTCGACCAGATCGTGGTTGATTACCTGCGCACCGGTGAGGTCCACACCGCGGATGCGCCGGGCTTCTTTGACCAGCCCCAGGCACAGGAGCAGCCCGCTTAGTCGCACAGGCTGCGGGAGACGAGCGAGCGGCGATCCTAACCGCTCGCTACTCCCACCACACCCCCATCGGCGTGAGGCCAATTACTGCGCTTCAGTCTTTATAGGCTAGAATCGCATCGTTGGCATTTCGCCAGCAATGCCCTTGTAGCTCAGCGGATTAGAGCATCGGTTTCCGGTACCGAAGGTCGCAGGTTCGATCCCTGTCAGGGGCACTTTTTCATGCCTAAATCTCTCCACTCAGGCTGCGCCCCGGCCCGTATTTTCAATAATGCCACGAGTGCGGGGGGCGCCTTGCGCATTCTGCATTCCCCCAGACCTGAAACCCGCAACCTGCAGGTGG
>NZ_KV818338.1:205904-228329 GCF_001814885.1 Corynebacterium sp. HMSC068G04
CTGAAACCCGCAACCTGCAGGTGGGCGTCGCCCAGCGCTTGACGGCACCAAGCCACTCACTTGGAGGTTTCGGGTTCGAGGTCTGGGGGTTTGGAATTATCGCAAGCGCGCCTCAATAACCGCGACCACATCCTCAGGATTCTTCGCCGAGGCGATAAGAGAGCTTCTGCCCTGCTCGATGCGCACGGTCGGCCCAGAGACGATGTAGGCCGGTGCGCCGTCGACAACACGCGGGCCTGCGCCTTCCTTGAGCCCAGTCTCAGGCCCGACGCGGGCACCAGTGATATCGCTGAGTGGAATTCTCTTCGTGAAGATACCCAGGATGGAAACCGCAACCTCGTCGTCACTCACGACGATCTTCACTCGCATCATGATGCAGGCCACAGTTGCAGCGATGACCAGGGTGCCGAAGAGGATGGCTGCCCACGTGGAATCGATCATCGTGGGTACCACCGCGGCCACGACGGCAAGGCCAACGACGATTCCGGACCACAGGAGCGGGCCGTTGAGATAGCGAACGTAGATGCGAGAGTCCATCGAGTTCAGGCTATCAGACAGCTTCGCCCTTCGCGCTCACCGAAGCTGCGGGCGGCGGCTGATAAGGGCTCTCGGTGAGCGCGAAGGGCGAAGAAGCGATGACTCGGCAACTAACTCTCAGGCTCAACACTGCTCCAGTTGCCATAGATCTGACCAGATCTTGCGAGAGAGCGATGGTTTTGGCAACTAGGGCAGTTGCGCGGCTCGGGCATGGTTCTACGCATGCATGAAGCCCTTCCCGAACCGCAATGGCTTTCGGCGCAAAGGAACAGGTTGAGTGTTGCGGCAGGTGAGAAGGACGAAGCCCCAGCAGGAAATTCTGCTGGGGCTCAAGTCAAGCTATTCTCCCCGCTGGACGGTAGCGAGGAGGCGAACCAGGCTACTGGGTGATGTGCTGGTTGACGATCGGCTGGGTGATGTCCAGGGTGCCGTGCTCGACGTAGTACATGCCGAACATCAAAGCTCCCAGCATCACCACGGAAAGAAGCATGGAGGGAATCCACTCAACGAAGACGGAAACCCAGCCATCAGCCTTGTCACGGGCAGCTGCTTCGCGCTGCTCCTGAGCCAAATCGCGCTCGACGATCATGTTTAGTCCTTTCACTTAGCTCCCTGTGCCTGAGAAGTTTTCGCGGAAACCGTCTCGTGGTGGCGTGTGGGATGCTCGCCCATTAACACAGAGTATCTTAGCAGTTTATGCAGAGCTGACCGTAGTTAAACGCAGATATTTCGGCCGCTATCCGCCTTTAGTATGACACCGACTGTGGGCTAGACCCCAGGGTCCTCATTGTTGTTGAGCGCTTCGACGAAGTCCTCACGATCCTGAAACATGCGCTCGATGTCATCCTCCGCGCCGATTATCCACAACTGGGAGGCATCATCGAAGGTCAGGGCTCCGTCCGGGTGCTGTTCGAGGGCGTGCTCGAGTGCGGCGGTTTGCTCCTCGCTGAGCTCTTCCAAGTCCTCGACGGGGCCTACCTGAACGCTGAGTTCCTTCAGCGGCGTGATGCCATACGTGGTGTATTGGCGCTCTGGGTGCTCGAACAATTCTTGTCCCATCATGATGTGGACAGGTCACCTCCTGGTGCGTAAACGGACGGGGCCTACTCTACCCCGGTGGGCGCAGCTAGTGGTCACGAGTGCCCAGGCGCTCGTCCGGCACGAAGCCGTCATAGCCCGGAAGGTTTTTCTCCGCGAGTACGCCTTCACAAAAGCGCAGAAGCGCCGGAACATCGGCGGGATCCAGATGGTCAAAAACCATGCGGCGCACGGACTCAACATGCTCTGGCACCGCCGCCTCCAGGCGCTCTCGGCCGGCCCGCGTCATGACGACCTCCACGCCGCGGGCATCGCCTGCGCACTTTTCTTTGCGCACGAGCCCGCGCTTTTCCATGCGGGTGATCTGGTGGGAAGCGCGGGAGCGGTCCCACTCCAATTCTGTGCACAGCTCGCGCAGGCGCAGGGTGTGCTCGGGTGCCTCCGAAAGCGAAACAAGCACCGAATACTCGGCCGCCGAGATATCACTGCAGGCCAAGAGAGTTTCCTCCATGCCGCGATTAATCTTGCGAATGCTGGCCAGGAGTTGGCGCCACAACTCCTGCTCGCTGCCGGTGAGCCATCGAATATCCGCTGTCATGGCACTTACCCTACACTCCGGTTCTTAAGCATTCCTAAGCCTCTCCATGTCCAGGTCTATGCGCCCGGGCACCCAGGAATAGCGCTGCGGCATACAGGTGAGCACGATGACCTGTGTTGTCTTCCCTGCCTTTGTAAACAGCGCAGCCATGAGCTGGAGGCGCTGCGAGTCGGTGGAGCCCAGCGCGTCATCGATCACGACGGGCACCGGTTCACTGGACACCAGCTGGGCGATGGCAAAGCGCGTCAAGATGCTCAACTGCTCCTTCGCGCCGCCGGAGAGCGCGTCGAAGGCCACGGTTTCGCCGTTGCGGCTCCGCGCCTGCACCTTGAGCTCCCCGGAAACCTCGAAGTCCACGTCACCGCCGAACACGGTGCGGGCTAGGCCATTGAGCGCGGTGACGAAAGGCGCGGCATAACGCTGACGGGCGGCGTCGCGATGGCGCAGCATGAGCGAACGCAGGTAGCGCGCGGCCTCCGCGCGGCGCTCGATGGCAGCGTGGCGCTCACGAGCAACGTCGAGTTCGGCAGCGGCTTTCTCCTCATTTTCGGCTGCGCCCGAGTGCATATCGATAAGCCCGCGGAACTCACGCATATCCCCCACCGCCGCATTGACCGCTGTCTTCAGGGAATCAACGTGCGTATGCGCTCCCCGCGCCAACTGCTCCGCGGTGTCGACATCGACGGCGGACATCTCCTCCAGCGCTTTCTTCTCAGCAGCGTGCGCGGTTCGTGCTGCTTCGATAGCGGCGGTCACGCCGTCATCCGATAACTGGGCACGCGCCGACTCCACTGCCGAGGCTTTAGCATCGCGCTGCGCGGTGGCCTCCTCCGCACGGACCATGGCCACCTCCAGTGCCGCGCCCGCCTTGTTTTCGCGGTAAGGACCCAAGGCGCGATCAAGCTCATCCAGCTTCCTGCGCAACTCCTCTTCCTCACGCTCCACCACAGTCAGCTCCCGCGGCTTCGCGTCGTCCTCAGTAGTCCCGCCCGCCTCCTCGGCGTCCTCAGCATCGGCCGCGCCCGCCTCAAAGCGCGCACGCAGCTCACCGAGGTCCTCCCCGCCCAGCGCAGCATGAAGCTCGCGGGCAGCAGTATCCGTGGCGGAGGCCAGCTCCGCGTGCTTTTCGTGGGTGGCGCGGGCGGACTCAAGGTCGTCGCACCCGGCATCCTCCAGCAGGCGTGCGAGCTCCACGCGGGCCTTCTCCACGCCTTCCTCACCGCTATCGCCCGCACCGGCTGCGTAGCGGGCGGTGATGTCACCGACCTTCAGCGTGGTGCCCTCGCGCAGTTCGACTGCCAGTTCTTGACCGTTCTCCAGCGCACGTTCCTCGCCATCGACGACAAAGGCGCCCTTGCCGGAAAAGTAGAGCTTGGACGCCGCGGCGGCCCGCAGGCGCTCCTGGACAGTAACCTCGCGAGCCGCGTCCTCCAAGGCCTGAAGGTTCGGTACGTCGGGAGTCGCCGCCAGCTCACGGCGGCGGGCCGCCAAAGTCTCTTCCAGCTTGTTCAGTGTTTCGAGTCGGGTGCCCAGAGCCTCACGTTCAGCGCGCTGCTGCTCGCGGCGGGCGCACTGGCGTTCCTCGCGCACGGCTTCATAGCGCTTGTGGACCTCGGCGCGCTCTTCTTCTAGTTTCGTGCGGGCGGCGGCTTCTTCCTCGGCCCGCTCCCGGGCTTCCACAACCGCGGCGGCGGCACGCTCAGCAGCATCAACGGCTGCGGCATGCTCAGCAACCACAGTTTTACGGCGCTCCGCTTCCCCCTCCGCGCGCGTCACGGCCTCCGCCGCCCGAGTCACCGCAGCCTCCTGCGCGGTGACCTTCTCCTGTGCAGCCCGAGCGGCGACCAGCTCACCGTCACGGCGCTCGCATTCTTCCGCGGCCGCCGGCAGAGCGGCTTCAGCCTCCTTCTTCTTCAGCTCGGCAGCCTCATAGCGCTCCACCACGCCGTCGAGCTCGCGCAGCGCGGCCTCGGCGGCAGCGTGCTTCTCCTCAGCATCCGCTAGAGCGGCGATGGCAGACTTATAGTCTCCTGCCGGCTTGTCTGTCTTCGCGGTGAAATACTCCTTGTACTCCGCCTCGATGCGCGTGAGTAGCTCCGAGTCTTCCGCCGCGGCACTCGCCCCGGTCTGCTCCTCCAGCGCTGCGGTCAGGGAAGGAATACCCACCGCGGCGATGCCTTGGTGGTTGTCGTCCTGGCGGACGAAGAGGGCGTCGAGAAGCGCGCGGTCCACGTTCTCACTGAGGATCCGCTCCAACTCCCCATCCGCCTCGGCTCCGGTCCACTGGCCCGGGCGCGGGGAGAAAACGTGCAGCTCCGAGGTACGTTTCTTCACCCACTGCTTGCGAATGCGGAAGCGGTAAGGCCCCACGGTCGCCTCCAGCGTGACCTCAGGCCCCACGTCGCGGCCGGCAGGCTGCAGCGCCCGCACCGGCTTGGAATTGGCCGTGTGCTTTTCTGTAAGCACAAAATCGATGGCCTCCACCAGCGTGGACTTTCCGGCCTCGTTCGGCCCACCGATGACCACCACCCCGGTCTCCGGCAGGTCCTTGACCTCCAGGTGCTCCACGCCCCGGACATTGTTCAGTTCAACAGAATGCAGCTGCATCATGGTTTAGGCTCCCTTCGCGCTGAGGCGGAACAGCAGGTTGGCAGCGTCGCGGGCGGTGGGGTTGTCCAAGTCCTCGAGCAGCTCCGCTAGCGCATTGGCGGCATAACCACTCAAGTTCAGCTCACTGAGCTCCTCCTCCGAGGGCGCCAAATGCAGGTCCATGGTTCTCTCGCGCGGCTTGAGGGAGGCAAAGACCTCCTCCATCTCCGCCAGGCCCTGCTCCAGACGGGCCTGCGCGCTCAAACCCACGGTGCCGCGCAGGCTGTACTTGACTGCGGTGCGAATCTTCTCCGGCACCGCGTCCAGCTGTTCCAGGAAGCCCTCGGCATCCTCCATGGAGTCGATGTCCGCATCGATCGCCCGGAAGTCCCAACGGCCAACGCGGTGCTTGGCGACGTCCACCCGATCCCCCTCAACGGTCACCACCAAGGCATTGCCCGAATCGCGTTCTCTATCGTCGAAGGCCGTGGTCTCCGGGCTGCCGGAGAACCACACCTTGCCGGTAGAACCGAGGGATTCTGTGGAGTGCGTATCCCCCAGCGCCAAGTAATCGATAACACCCTTATCCAGGCACTCCTCTACGAAGGCGAGGTCGATCGTATCCGCATCCGAGTCCTCGCCCTCGCCCGCGCGGGATTCCACCTGGCCGTGGCCCACCGCGATGCGAACCGCGCCCTCCTCGGCAGGCGGCAGCGGCTCCAGCGCACGGCGCACGAGGTCATAGTTGGCCCGCTTGGACAGGTAAGGAGCACCGACGATCTCCACGCCCGGGCGCACCGCAATCGGCTCCGAATCAGCAATCACGTGCACGTTATCCGCAAAGGAGTTGAAGAAGATGGAATCCGCCACGAGAGGGTCATGGTTGCCGGGCAACAGGTAGACCGGAACCGGCAGGCGCTTGAACATATCCTTCGCCCGCAGCAGCGTGGACTTGCTCAAGGAGTTGTGTTCAAACACGTCACCGGCCACGACGATGAACTCGGCACCCGTCTTGGTGGCCAGCTCCCCCAGGCGCAACACCGCCGCCTCGCGGTCATCATCAAAACGCGATTGCGCCGCGGGACTTAAAAACCAGCGGGTCATGCCCAGCTGGAAATCGGAGGTGTGGATGAACGTGACCGCGGCCATGCAAACTCCCTACAACGTGATCCGGGGGTTGGCATGCAGCCTTCCCCCGGGGTGGCAATGTCTAGTGCGTCAGATGATAGTAAAGGTCCTCGACATCGGAGACCGCCCGAAGCAAATCTATGTTCGTATGGCTGACAGAACGCATGGCCTTGCGCAGCAGTTCCGGGTCGGAATCATCCACGGCAGGAGCGGTCTTCGGCTCCGGCAAGGGCGGCAATTCGCGCCCCTCCCAGAACAAGGCATTGCGTTCCTCGGCAGAGATTTCAGAGGCCGAAGAAGCGGAATAAGAGTCCTCCGAGGCCGCCTTGGCCTGCTCGATGACCGCTTGCTCGAGCCGCGCGAAGTCGAGGCCACGCAGGGCAAAAATCACGGAAGGATCGGCATCCATCCGGGCCGCGAGGCGGTCCGCCACCGCCACGACGTGCTTGCACACATATTCCGGGTCGGGGCAGGTGCAGGAAAAGCGAAGGTCGTCGGGGTATTCGGCGATGAGGATGTCGAGGGAGGCGTCGGCAAGCATGCCCTCCCTGGCTTGCGCCACGGAGTTCGGGGTGCGCGCGAACATCTCCGACAGCCGCCCGATGTCCTCGTTATTGCGGTAGGGCACCTGGATGAGCACCGCGAAAGGCTCGTTCTGGGAGCCCGCGACCTTTCCGTGCACCGCGCCATTGCGCACATCGAGGCCCACGACATGGCCCTCGGTGGCGTACTGGCGCCCGCGGCGAATGCGGCCGGAATCCGTTTGCTGGTTGACAAAGTTGAGCAGGCGCGTGGCCGCCGGCTGCATGGTGCGCACGCGGTCGACGCGATTGACCTCCTCCGGCGTGCTCACGCGCTTGCGGGTGCCGAAGTTGGCGTAGATGACGTTATTGTCTTCCGGGTTCTTCGGTGCCATTTACTTCTCCTGCTCCCTATAACTCATGAGATCCGCCAGCTGCTCGGGGCTCAGTTCGGTGAGCCAGCCCTCGCCCTCGCCTACGACGGCACCGGCCAGCTGCGTCTTGCCGTCGAGGATGTCCTGGATGGATTCCTCCAAGGTACCTGCGGTAATCATCTTGTACACCTGGACGTTGCGCTGCTGGCCGATGCGGAAGGCGCGGTCCGTGGCCTGGTTCTCCACCGCCGGATTCCACCAGCGATCCATGTGCACGACAATCGACGCCGCCGTGAGGTTCAAGCCTGTACCACCCGCCTTGAGCGAGAGCAGCATGACGGGCGCGCCATCCTCGGCCTGGAATTCCTCCACCATCTGGTCGCGCCGGTTCTTGCTCACGCCGCCGTGGAGAAAGGGAATCTCGCAGCCCAGCTGCTCAGAGAGGTAAGGCTGGAGGACGTCACCGAAGGCCTTGTACTGGGTGAAGATCAGCACGCGCTCGTGAGATTCGATGGCCTGGTCGATGATCCGCATCAGCTCTTCCACCTTGCCGGAGCGGTGCTTGCCTTTGATGGTCACGGGGCTGCCATCGGCCAAGAAGTGGGCCGGGTGGTTGCAAATCTGCTTGATGCGGGTCAGCGATGCCAAGATGAGGCCGCGGCGCGAGATCCCCTCCTTCTTCTTTGCCAAGGCCTGCTCCACGTCATTGACCAGAGCCTTATAGAGGGCGGCCTGCTCATCGGTCATGCGCACGGTGATGATCTGCTCGGACTTCTCCGGCAGGTCATCGATGATATTCGGATCCGTCTTGAGGCGGCGCAGGATGAACGGGCCGGTGAGCAGGCGCAGGCGCTCCGCCATAACATCGCTGCCTTCGCGCTCGATGGCCTTGGCAAAGTGGTTGCGGAAGAAGGAAGCTGAACCCAGGATCCCGGGGTTGCAATAGTCCAAGATGGAGCGCATTTCCGACAGGCGGTTCTCAATCGGCGTGCCGGTCAGCGCCACGCGGTGCCGCGAGGGGATGGCGCGCACGGCCTTGGAGGAGCGCGTGGAGGCGTTCTTGATCGCTTGGGCCTCATCGAGGACCACGCGGTCCCACTCCACCTTGCTCAAGGTCAGGAAGTCACGGCTGACCGTGCCATAGGAGGTGATGACGATATCGGCGTTCTGCGCCGCCGTGACCAGCTCCTCGCCCTTTAGGCGCCCGGTGCCATGTTGCACCATGACCTTAAAGTCCGGCACGAAGCGCTTGGCTTCCCTAGCCCAGTTGCCCACCACGGAGGTCGGGGCAACCACTAGGGTGGGCTTCCACGCCTCCGCTTCCCCCTCAGTCTCATGGGCGGCCTTCTCTACCGCCAGCAGGGACAACAGCTGCAGCGTCTTGCCCAAACCCATGTCATCCGCCAGCACCGCGCCGATGTTGTTGCGGGACATCCAATACAGCCAGTCGACGCCCCGGCGCTGGTACTCGCGCAGCTCGGCATGGACCGTATCGGGGATCTCCACGCGGTCGGGCGCAGTACTATCCAGCCCGCCAAGCAGCGAGGTGTGCCACTCGGAGCCAGTGAAGGCAACGGGGTCCTCCGCCATCGACTTCAAGGCCATCTCGCGCAGGTCCGCCAGCGTGACCGCTTCTTCTTGTTCACCCTCGTTGAATTCCTTGCGGCGGCGTTCCACCTCGGCCACAAGTTCTTCCCAGCCGGGTTGTTCCAGCTGGCGGGCCATCTCGGCGGTCGCGGCGAGCTGCTCGAGCTCCTTTAGGGCGCGCTGGCGGGCGGTATCGGCCAACTCGCGCATGTATTGCGAGATCTTGTTCAAAGCCTGTGTATCCGCCATCACCCACTCGCCGCGCAGGCGAATCAGGCCGGACTTGGAGGAGATGAGCTCGTGCATTTCGGCGTCGGTAAGCTGCGTATCCCCCACCGAAAGTTTCCAGTCATAGCTGAACAGCTTCTCCATGCCGATGTGCGCCTTGGTGGCGGCATCAGCCGGATCACGCACCTCCGTGGTTTCCAGCTTGGCCTTGGTCTCCATGTGGGACCAAGACTTGGGCAACAGGACGGTAAAACCGGCCTTACGCAGGGCAGCGGCGTCGTGGGTGACAAAATCCACGAGCTGTTCGGTAGTCAGGTAGACGTCCCAATCACCCGCATGTCGGCTCGCCGGGGCGGAATTGTACTTTAGCCGCGGGGCCACATCGAAGGCGTGGCGACGGGCTTCACGCAGCTTCTCGACGCTCCCCCGATCCAACTGGTCCTGCCGCACCGGCAGCGGCGAATCCGTGCCGGAGCGAACCAGCAGACGAATAGGCCATGCTGCATCCTCGACGGAGACAGAATCATTTGGCGGCTCCTCGACGAGGAAGACCAGTTGAAGATCTACAGAGGTAATGGAGTCTTTCCACTCGTTGAGCCCGCGCAATAACTGCGCTCGCCCCTTCTTCACGGGCGAAGTTCTCAACAGTGCTTGAGCGAAATCATGCCAGGGTGCTGCGCGCGGGGCATCGATCTGCGGGCGCAATTGGGTGTAGGCAATCCAGTGCGTGAGCTCATCCGCCAGATCATCAGTGAGAGCCCGGTTATTAATGGAGAGGATGCCGGGCGCGGAGGCTAGCATCTCCGCCAGCCAGCTGCGCTCGCCCAAACCGGAGGCCAGTTGCCACATGGGGTACCACTCACCGGCTTGATAGGACAGGCGGATGGTCACCCGGCCAGCGCGAACAAACCGGAAGAGGCCACGATAAGCACGGATGAGCCACAGGAGATCCGGCGCGATGGTCGCGCGCTGCTCTGGGGTGGCCGCTTGGCTATCGGTGTCGAGGTATTCCAGCTTGGCCAATGTTTCTACCGCTTCATCTGGGGCGAACATAGCCATGGGCACCATGAGGGAAACATCTTTGCCCTTCGGCGTACGCAGGGAGACTCGCGCGCGATTGCGGAAGGTCTTCTTGCTCAGGATGCTATCGACCACATCCGGGAAGGTTCCCCCTGGGACTGCTGAGGGCATGATGATTTTGTGCCCTTCGACCTGTTCGATCCATAGACTCAGGCCGGAGACGGGCAGCCAGAGGCCATGCAGCAGGTAAGAAGCCATAGGGGCCAGTCTAGCAGCACGCCTTTTGGGGACGGGGTCGCAGAAAGTTCCCGAATCCTGCCTAAATAGACAATCGTTATAGTCTCGTTACATAACGACGTAACACCAGTAAGACCGTACAATAAGCTGTGACCAAGGTAACCAAATACTGGTCAACCAGCCAATTTTCAGTTGGGTAGGAGCTTGTGCCTCGTTAGCGTGGTTAGGTCCTATTTTTTAATCTCAATCTCAAGGAGAGATCAGTGCAAGACTCCACTTGGTATGTCGTTGCGATGATCATCTACCTGCTTGCCATGGCCGCTATCGGCTTCTGGAGCTACAAGCAGACGGATGAGTACGACGACTACGTTCTCGCCGGCCGCGGCCTCCACCCGTTCGTAGCCGCCCTATCCGCCGGCGCTTCCGATATGTCGGGTTGGCTGCTCATGGGCCTGCCTGGCGCTTTGTTCCTGACCGGTATGTCCGAGCTGTGGATGGCGATCGGCCTCCTCATCGGTGCTTGGGCCAACTGGAAGTGGGTCGCGCCGCGTCTGCGCTCCTACTCCGAAATTGCCGGCAACTCCATTACCGTGCCCTCCTTCTTTGAAAACCGCCTGCACGATAAGTCGCGCCTGCTGCGCATCATCGCGGCGGCCATCATTATCTTCTTCTTCACCTTCTACGTCTCCTCCGGCATGGTGGCCGGCGGCCGTTACTTCGAGTCCAGCTTCGGCGGCGACTACATGGTCGGCATGCTCGTCGTGGCAGCCGTGACGGTCTTCTACACCTTCGTCGGTGGCTTCCTGGCGGTGTCCTACACCGATACCGTCCAGGGCCTGCTCATGTTCGCCTCCCTCATCATCGTGCCGATCATGGTGCTCTTCTCCTTGGACAACCCGGGCGATATCTTCAGCTTCGCCGCTGAGAACCCCTACGCCACCGGTGGCGTGATTGAGAACCCCAATTACTTCTCCCTGTTCTCCGGTGTATCCGCTGCCGTCATCATCGGCAACCTGGCCTGGGGCCTGGGCTACTTTGGCCAGCCGCACATCATCGTGCGCTTCATGGCGCTGCGCAAGCCTTCCGACGCCCGCGCAGGCCGCTTCTACGGTGTGAGCTGGATGGGCATCTCCCTGATCGGAGCCATCTTCGTCGCGCTCTCCGGCACGGTCTTCTTCACTGAGACCAACCACTCCATCACCGACCAGGAGAACTACGAGACCATCTTCCTGGACATGGCTCAGGTCATGTTCCACCCGCTCTTTGCTGGTCTGGTTCTGACCGCTGTTCTGGCAGCCATCATGTCCACGATGTCCTCCCAGATGCTGGTGGTCTCCACCTCCCTCATTGAGGACCTCTACCTCATCTTCGCTAAGAAGAAGCCAAGCCAGAACGTCCTGATCAACCTGTCCCGTACTGCCGTCGTGGCCATCGCCATCGTCGCCGCTGTGCTGGCAATCAACCCGTCGGATTCGATTCTGGGTCTGGTCGGCTTCGCCTGGGCCGGCTTCGGCTCCGCCTTCGGCCCGCTGGTGCTGCTGTCGCTGTACTGGAAGCGCCTCAACTCCACCGGCGCCATCGCCGGCATGATCACCGGTGCCGTCGTGGCCATCGGCTGGGGCATGAGCCCGCTGGGCGATACCCTTTACGAGTTGGTTCCGGGCTTCATCTCCGCTCTGCTCGTATCCGTCGGTGTTTCCCTTGCTACCAAGGCTCCGGATGAGAAGGTCATCCAGGAATTCGAGGAGGCTACCCGCTTGGCCAAGCTCGTTGAAGAAAACGATGACTTGGACTTCGAGGAGGCCGCGGAGAAGGTTCAGAAGTAGCCTTCGGCCCCTCCCCCCCCTCCTACTTTTAAACCCCTCGTCGAGCTAGTTCATCACTAAGCTCCGGCGAGGGGTTTGTCTTGTGAACTGAGGTGCCCGAGACACCTTCCTTTTAAGACAGCGCTGCCTCAATAGCCTTGACGGATTCCGTAATATGCGGGACGGTACCAGCCACGTGGGAGCGGGCATCATTCGGAATAAAGGTCACGTTTGCACCGCGCGAAGTCCACTGCTCAACCAGCTGCTCAGCGGTGGAGAAAGGAATCACGTCATCGCCGCGGCCGTGCGTAACCACCACCGGAATCGACGGCGCATCGTAACCAATGTGCTGGTCCGCCAGAATTCGGTCATAGGGCGCAGTAGCAATGAATTGGTCAACGCTCTTGCCCTCATTGCTGATCTGTTCAATGGTGGTTCCTGAAAAGCCAGCCAGCCCCAGGGTGCAGGTGTTGGTGGCGCGCTTGAGAATTGCAGCCCCCTTCTCATTGAGATGAGCGTACAGGTCTTCGCCATAGGAGTTACTCAAGCCCAACAACGCATAGGACTCAAAAAGGAAGTACAGCGTGCCGTCGAGAGCCGGCGGCAGCAACGTCAGATCCGCGGGTGCAGCACCAATCGTTGCTAGCTTGACGTTAAGCTCAGGCGCGTAGTCATCATAGAGTTCCGCTGCTGATGCCGCTGCCCCACCTCCCTGCGAATAGCCGTTAATGAACACGGGGTTGTCACCACTAATATCCCAGCCGTTCAGCTGCTGTGCCGCACGCGCACTATCCAAGACTGCATGCCCCTGGGAGATTCGGTCCATGTAAGTGTGCATTCCTGGGGTACCAAGACCTTCATAGTCTGTCACCACCACCGCATATCCCTTCTTCAAGTATTGCTCGAAGAAGAACTGCTCATAATCCCCCACGCCTTCAGCAATCTTGCGCGACGGCGCACAGCGGTCTGCCACACCCTGGGTACCAGGGGCGAATGCTACAACCGGGCGTGGTCCCGGCTTCGTCCATGCTGCTTTGGGCTCAATAACAATGCCGCTGACTGCCGTTTTCTCTCCCGTGCGGTTGGTAGAGGAATACAGGATGCGCTGGGCCTTGTAGGGGCCGATATTTGTAATTCCGAGGGTATTCGCCGGGTTGCGAACAGGCGCGGAACGGAAAAGCTGGCCGGGGGTGGATGACTCCAGATCTACAGCATCGTGGTAGAAGGCCGAGTATTCATCACCGACCGGGCTGTTACTACCAGGTGCTGGTGCTGTGGAGTAATTCTTTAACCCTTCGGCGGCATCCTTAATGTCACCGGATTCGTCGGGGCTCTCCGTTGCTATGGGGTCTTTGAGGGCTTCCTCGGCGAGTGCAGATTCCGGCAGTTCCGGAGCGACGTCCTGCGCAAAGGCAAGAGGGCTTGCTGCAGCAACGAGACATGCCGCAGCAAGAATGGAGAGCGAAGATTTCACTGCGTTTCCTTTCCTTTAGCAGTGATAGCGGGATCAGTAATTTTGACATTCTTAATCTATTACCAAGCTAATTATTAAAACTATTCTTATTTTGTCAAGTTTTGTTGACATCGCACCCCACCTCATTGCGTGCTTGGCGGCTCCCCTCCGAGCCCTTCAGGAACCCCTCCACGCTGCGCACAGTCTAAAAGTGCATGAACCTGCGCGCGGCCTATATCGGTTTCCTCTCCATAGCCACGGTGGCCTACGGCGGCTTCCATCTCCTTCCCGGCCCGGACCTGGGTGTGGCTACCGTGCCCGCACGCGTGGAGGCCCCTGGCTACAACCGCGATGACTTCGGCGGCTGGGCGCCGGGCACCCGCGATAACGTCAAAGCAGCGCAGACCATCGACGGCACCCTCTACGATCCTTATGCCCGCGCACCCGCGCCGGAGCGCGTCGAAGTCGACCACGTCTTTCCGCTCTCAGCAGCCTGGGATCTCGGCGCATCAACGTGGCCGCGGGAAAAGAAGATGGCCTTCGCCAACGATCCGCTCAACCTTGTTGCCACTGCCCGCAACTTGAACCAAGCCAAGTCCGATTCCCTGCCGGCGGACTGGCTCCCGCCCGCCGACCGCTGCGACTATTCGCTGCGCCTTGCCGCAGTGGCGCGCAAATACCAACTCCCACTGCCTGCCCGCGACTATGCAGTCATGCGCCACCAGTGTCGATTCGATTTCATATCCCAGCACCGTTAGACTTTCGCTGGGATAAGCCCCGTACAGAAAGGTAAAGCGCACTCCCCATGACAAGCTTGCTCATCTTCCTTCACGCCTTCGCTGCCATCTTGTTGGTCGGTACCGTGTGTATCTCCACCTCCGCCTTCCCTGCCCAGCTGGCAAAGGCTGGCGCCGGTGATGCTTCGGCCGCAGGTGCCGCCGGCATCCTCAACAAGATCACCTCGACCTATGGCTACATTTCCGCCATCGTTCCGGTCATCGGTCTGGCTGTCTTCCTTACTGACCTGGCTGCCTACAAATCTCAGGTCCAGTTCCACATTGCCCTTCTGCTCTCCGTCATCGCCTGGGTCATTCTGCTCGTCGTGGTTATCCCGAAGCAGAACCAGGCCATGGCTGCGATTGCCAGCCCGGGCAGCGCCGATGTGGCCAAGCTGAAGAAGCAGCTGGCGATGTTCTCCGGTATCTTCAACCTGCTGTGGGTTGTCTGCGCCATCCTGATGTACGTCTAAACTCTTCGGTTTAGGCCTCAACAGATAAAACCTCCCAAGCTCTCAGTGAGAGTTTGGGAGGTTTTCTCGTGCAGCGTTAGGGCCGCTGCGGCGCCTAGCGGAGCCTAGTCGCGCCAGCCCCCGCGGCGCTCACCACGGTCGCGGCCACGTCCACCGCGGTCACGGTCGCGGTATCCGCCGCGTTCACCGCGTCCGCGTCCACCGTAGCCGCCGCGGCCACGGTCGTCATCGTAGTTCCGGCGCGGCGGGCGGCCGGTATCCTTCTGAATCTTGATGAGCTGTCCGGAAATGCGGGTGTCCTTCAGACGGTCCAGCACTGCCGGGTCTAGGTTCTTCGGCAGGTCCACCAAGGTGTGCCCCACCGCGATGGTGATACGGCCGAAGTCCTTGGAAGTCAGGCCACCTTCGTTGGCCAGCGCACCCACGATCGCACCCGGGCGCACGTTCTGGCGCTTGCCGACGTCCAGCCGGTACGTCTCAAAGTCCCCATCCGGGCGGCGCGGGCCGCGGTCACGGTCGCGGCCACCGCGGTCACGACCACGATCACGGTCACGCCCGCGGCCGTCGCGCTCGAAGCGATCGCGCTCGCGACGGTTCTTCTTAGTCACCGGGCGCTCCTTGAGCAGGAAGTCCGTCCCGCCCTGCAGCTGCACGGCCAAGGCCGCGGCGATATCATCCATCGCCACATTCTCCGCTGCGGAGTACTCGCGCACCATGTCGCGGAAGAATTCGAACTGCTTGTCCTCCTGCGAAGCGCCGATGGAAGCGAAGAACTTCTCCTTACGCTTAGCGTTGACCTCATCCGCGGTCGGAAGATCCATCTCCTCCAAGCGGGCGTTGGTCACGCGCTCGATGGAGCGCAGCATGCGACGCTCACGCGGGGTGACAAACAGGATGGCCTCACCAGTGCGGCCAGCACGGCCGGTACGGCCAATGCGGTGCACGTAGGACTCGGTGTCATTCGGGATGTCGTAGTTGACCACGTGGGTAATGCGGTCCACGTCGAGACCGCGGGCCGCCACGTCGGTAGCCACCAAAATGTCGAGGCGGCCATCCTTAAGCTGATCGACGGTGCGCTCACGCTGCTGCTGGGCAATATCGCCATTGATGGCGGCAGCGTTGTAGCCGGCCTCCTTGAGGCTATCGGCCACGTCTTCGGTCGCGTGCTTGGTGCGGCAGAAGACGATGATGGCGTCGTAGTCAATGACCTCGAGGATGCGGGTGAAGGCATCCATCTTGTGGCGGTGCGGGGTCAGCAGGAAGCGCTGCGTGATGTTGTCATTCGTACGGCGCTCCGACTTCACCGTGATCTCGGCAGGGTCGTTGAGGTACTGCTTAGACAGGCGGCGAATCGAGTTCGGCATGGTGGCCGAGAAGAGTGCGACCTGCTTGTCTTCCGGGGTGTCCTCAAGAATGCGCTCGACGTCTTCCTGGAAGCCCATGTTGAGCATCTCGTCCGCCTCATCGAGGACGAGGAAGCGCAGCTGCGAGATATCCAGGGAGCCCTTCTCCAGGTGGTCGATGACGCGGCCCGGGGTGCCCACAATGATCTGGGCGCCCCGGCGCAGCCCGGAGAGCTGGATGCCATAAGCCTGGCCACCGTAGATAGGCAGAACTTCGATGCGACCCAAGTGGTCGGCGAAGGACTGGAAGGAGTCCGCTACCTGGAGGGCCAGCTCGCGCGTGGGCGCGAGGACCAGAGCCTGCGGGTAGCGGGCCTCGGTATCAATCTGGGAGAGAACCGGCAGAGCGAAGGCCGCGGTCTTACCCGTACCCGTCTGGGCCAGACCGACGACGTCGCGGCCCTCCATGAGGATCGGGATGGTTTCTTCCTGAATTGGGGATGGCTTGGTAAAGCCCACCTTGGACACGGCTTCCTGAACGTCATCGGGAAGGCCGAGGTGTGCAAAACCCTGGGAGTTGTCGTTGGCTGAAGTTTCCTCAGCGCCGGTGTCCTCAGGGTTTTTCGCAGCCCCGGTGTCCTGGTTGGATACCTGCGAAGCGTCCAATGCTTCGCCACCTTGCGAGTTTTCCTGAGATTCCGACTTATTGAATTCTTCCGGCTCGTTTACGCCGCCGGTGGCGTTATCGGTAATGCTCATTGCTCAGACCAGAGTACGGCACCGGCACCCAATTAGCTATTTCACCGCTGAATTACCCGACCTTTTCCGCCTCGGGCTACTCCTTCGCAGCGTAACGCGTGGCGCGGTCACCGTGTTTGCCGCGCATCGTGACGTGCCCGGACTCGATGAGCTTGCCCAACGCGTAACGCACCTGGCCGCGGGTGAGCTGCGTGCTGTTCACGATGTCCACGAGCGAGAGCTCGCCGTTCCGGCGTAGTGCAGCAAGCACAAGTGCCGGGTTTCCGCCGAGCTTGGCGACGAGCCCGTCTTCCACCACACTGCCCTCCTTCGCTGTCTGTGCTGGGGCAAGCGCGGGCTGAAAGGAAGCAGAGGCGCTGCGAGTCGCGGGGGCGTGCTCGTCATCGCCTCGCCCCGCTCTCCAGAGGATCACGGTGAAGCGAACACCAGTGTCGATGAGGGTCGGCGGGCGCAAGCCGGCTTTGCGAAGGGACTCAAAGACGACCTTCATGCCTCCACCCTGGCCCTCGATGACGCGCTCGCCATCCTCTAGACGCAATTTCGTGCTCAGTGCATACAGGCGCGGGTTTACAGCGACGGGTGACAATACCCTTCCCTTGAGTTCTTCCACGGAGATGCCGCGTAGCCCACCCGGGCTAGTCACGATCAGTGCCTGGCGAGTCAGCCGAATGGTGACGAACTTCCCGGCACCTAAGCTTTCCGGCCCGAGGTCTCGGTGGACCACGGCATTAGCTATGACCTCGCGGACCGCCTCGAGGGGAAGCTCGGGAACCTCGCGCAGATGTCCATCCGTGCCATAGACCAAGTCGGTATCGATATTCCGGCGCACCCACGCCACGGCCGCATCCACCAGATCCGGGACGGGCCCATAAAACTCTTCCAGGTTCCGGGTGCGTGGTCCTTCCTCCCCCGCCGGGTATTGCACAGCCGCAGAAATATGCAGGTCGGGAAAGAATCCCTGCGGAAAGCGCCCCAGAGCGTACAAACCGGCCACACTCAGCTGTCCTTGGGCATCGACCACGCGGAATAGCTCCAGTAACTCGGCATCGCTCGCACCCCGCAAACGAGCGGTGGCGTTGCGCAGCTCCGCCACTGCTTCCTTGAGCGCCGAATCATCACAAACTTCTAGGCTTGACCCAGGAACGGGTTCTGAGTCATAGGCAATGGCCTCGCGCGCGTGTAGTTTATCCACCTCGATCATGCGGAGGTCATTGGAGCTCATGACATAGTCACCATCCGCCATGCGCAGGTAAGGCCGCCCCCGATAGAGCGCCGGCCGCTGGTGCGGCAGCACGCCTTCGATGTGGCCGAGCACCACAGCACGCCCTTCGATATGGAGGGTCTGGGTCTCAATGTAAGGCGCGGGTTCCACGAGGGTGCGTGCCTGATCCGCCAGGGCGCTTTCGATAGCGCCAGGATCGTCCACGCCGTGCACCGCAAAGCCGGGCTCCGCCACTCCAATGATGACGGTGCCGCCACGCGGCATGTTGGCGAAGGCACACAGAGTAGCCCCCAGGGACTGCGGCATTCCGCCGCGTCCCGATTTCACCTCCACGGTCGTCGTATCCGACTGCAAGAGGCGACAGTGCTCGAGGTAGTCCTCGAGCTGCTCTACTGTCCACATCATGCCTGCAGAATACCGCAGACTGCAAAGTTTTACACTCTAGAGTGCGAGACTTTGCTTTCTAGACCTCGCGGCCGCCGACGAAGGTCTTGAACGTCATCGGCATGCCCGGGCGGTAAGCCAGGTGGATAGCGCTCGGGGCATCGAGGACGTGCAGGTCCGCAGCAGCGCCGACTACCAGCGAGCCCTTGGCAGGGCGGCCCTTCGCATCCTTGCCCTCGCCAACATCCTGGCGGCGCAGCGCGGTAGCACCGCCCAGCGTACCGGCGGCAATGGCCTCATCGAGGGTGAGGTGCTGCTGGAGCACGGCCGTCGTGATGCAGAAGTTCATTGCGGAGGTGTACGAGGTGCCCGGGTTGAGGTTGGAGGCGATGGCGACGGTCGCGCCGGCATCAATAAGCTTGCGGCCCGGCGCCAGCGGCTCACGGGTAGACAGATCGCAGGCCGGCAACAACGTAGCCACCGTATCGGAGGAGGCCAGCGCCTCAACATCCGCGTCGCTGAGGTAGTTGACGTGGTCCACGGAGGCCGCGCCCAACTCCACCGCGAGCGCTACGCCAGGGCCCTCGCCGAGCTGGTTGCCGTGCACGCGCACACCCAATCCGCGGGCCTTGCCGGCCTCGAGCACGCGGCGCGATTGCTTCTCGTCGAAGGCACCACGCTCGCAGAAGACGTCAATCCACTGCACGTGCTCCGCCACGCCGTCGAGCATCGGGCCCACAACCTCGTCGAGGTAGGTTTCGGCCTCTGCTCCCGGCGGCACGAGGTGCGCGCCGAGGAAGGTCACGTCATCGACGTGGCGGGCCGCCACGCGAGCGGCCTCCACCTCGGATTCGGTATTGAGACCGTAACCGGTCTTCGTCTCCAAGGTCGTCGTTCCACCCCGGCGGGCAGCGGCGATGCGCTCCACCAGAAGCTTTTCCAGGCGCTCCTCCCCCGCCGAGCGGGTCGCGTCCATCGTCACGGCGATGCCGCCAGCTTGGTAGGATTCGCCCGCCATGCGGGCCTCAAACTCGGCGGAGCGGTCGCCATCGAAGATCATGTGAGTATGGGAATCCACCCAGCCCGGCAGAACTGTGCGCCCGCCCAGGTCGACCTTCTCGTCCGCGGCCGGCGCCTCGGACGCCGATCCGATCCAGGCGATGGTGCCGTCGGTGTTGGCGATAAGTGCGGCGTCGGCAAGCGTGCCTGCCTCCGACACCGTGCGCAGCTCTGAGATTCCAGTAAACAGGGTGGACATGATCTTCTTTTCCTCTCTTGTCTAGTCGCGGGCCTTGAATTCCATCGGGATACGCACACCGCGCTCGTCGGCGACTTCCTTGGCGCGAGTGTAACCGGAATCCACGTGGCGGATAACACCCATGCCCGGGTCGTTGGTTAGCACCGCGCGCAGCTTGGCGGCGGCCAGCTCGGTGCCATCGGCGACGGTGACCTGGCCCGCGTGGATGGAGCGACCCATGCCCACGCCGCCGCCGTGGTGGATGGATACCCAGGTGGCACCGGAGGAGACAGCGGTCATTGCGTTGAGCAGCGGCCAGTCAGCCACGGCGTCGGTGCCGTCGAGCATGGCCTCGGTCTCGCGGTACGGGGAGGCCACGGAACCGGAATCGAGGTGGTCGCGGCCGATGACGATCGGAGCCTTGATCTTGCCTTCCTTGACCAGGTCATTGAAGAGCAGGCCAGCCTTGTGGCGCTCGTTGTAGCCCAGCCAGCAAATACGTGCCGGCAGGCCCTCGAACTCCACGTACTCCTCGGCGGCATCGAGCCAGTTGTGCAGGTGCTCGTTGTCCGGGAAGAGCTCCTTAAGTGCTTGGTCGGTGACCTTGATGTCCTCCGGATCGCCGGAGAGCGCTGCCCAGCGGAAGGGGCCGAGACCCTCACAGAAGAGCGGGCGGATGTAGGCCGGAACGAAGCCCGGGAACTCGAAGGCGCGCTGGTAGCCGGCCTTGCGGGCCTCGTCGCGGATGGAGTTGCCGTAGTCGAAGACCTCGGCGCCCTCGTCCTGGAATTCCACCATGGCCTGGACCTGGGCGGCCATGGCCTCGCGCGCCTTCTTGGTGAAGGTGGTCGGGTCTGCCTTGGCCTCGTTGTGCCAATCCTCGACGGTGATTTCGGTGGGCAGGTAGCTCAGCGGGTCGTGCGCGGAGGTCTGGTCGGTAACGATATCCACGGTGAACTCGCCTGCGCGCTGGCGGCGCAGCACCTCCGGGAAGACCTCGGCGGCGTTGCCCACGAGGCCGACGGACAGCGGCTTCTTGTTCTCCTTGGCGTCGAGCACCAGCTTGAGCGCCTCATCCAGGTCGGTGACGACCTCATCGAGGTAGCGCTTGGACTGGCGGCGCTTGAGGCGGGTCTCGTCAACATCGACGATGAGGCAGGCACCGCCATTGAGAGTGACGGACAGCGGCTGCGCGCCGCCCATACCGCCGCAGCCACCGGTCAGGGTGAAGGTGCCGGCGAGCGTGCCGTTGAAGCGCTTCTTGGCCACGGCCGCGAAGGTCTCGAAAGTACCCTGCAGGATGCCCTGGGTAGCGATGTAAATCCAGGAGCCGGCCGTCATCTGGCCGTACATCATCAGGCCCTCATCCTCGAGCTTGCGGAAGTGCTCCCAGTTAGCCCAGTCGCCGACCAAGTTGGAGTTGGCGATGAGCACGCGCGGTGCCCACTCGTTGGTCTTCCAAATGCCGACCGGCTTGCCGGACTGCACCAGCAGGGTCTCGTCGGATTCGAGGTCCTTCAGCGACTCCACGATGGCATCAAATGCTTCCCAGCTGCGGGCTGCACGGCCGGTGCCGCCGTAGACCACGAGGTCCTCGGGGCGCTCGGCAACCTCGGGGTCGAGGTTGTTCATGAGCATGCGCAGCGGGGCTTCGGTCTGCCAAGACTTGGCGTTCAGTTCGGTTCCGCGCGGGGCGCGTACTTCGCGGGGTTCAGACATGACTTCCTTTCGCTCGTGCTTTTCGACGCCCTTCCAAACCCCCAAGGCCGGTTGCCCGGGGCTGTCCCTTGTGGGGCTTGGTCAGCGTCACACATCAGAAGCTACTGTGACGCAGCACCATCTTCTAGGGCTCTTTTGGCCTGCCTGTCTCAGATACAAGACTGTCGCCCGACCAGTATTGGGCGCCGCGCTGCCTGCAATCCAGAGCCCAACCCAAAAGTGCAGACCTGGAAGTGCATTCACGCAGGTGGGCGTCGTCCAGCGCCAAGGCAGTGCTTTGCGACGACCAGCAGGTCTGCACTTCCAGGTCTGCACTTTTACAAGCGCGGGCCGCGTGCCAGGTGCTTGCCCACCGTCTCCTGGAAATAGTCAGGCCGCGAACTCAACTGTTCTGGGCTAAACCTCAAAACGATGTAGCCCTTGTTGAGGATGGCTTGCTGGCGCCGATGCTCCGCGCGAATTACCTCTTCGGCCTCGAAGCGGTACTTGACGTTTCCGTCAATCTCAATCACGAGCCACCCATTAATGACCAGATCCGCTCGATAGTTCTCAATCACATACTGCGCCTTGACCCAGCGCAGCTCCGGGTAGTCCGCCGCAAGAATCAAGGCACGGGCATAGGATTCCCACGGTGACTCCGCGCAATTGACGCTTTCAGCAACCGCCCGCCGCGCGGCGGCAACACCCTTAACTCTCCCCATAGCGCCGAGCGTCTCACTGATCCAGAACTGGCCAACATTGCGCGCCCGCACGTCATCGGCGGCAACGAGCCCCTCCTCAAATCCATAGAACCGCGCAATATCAATGGCCGTGCGCTCCAGGGTTGACACGCGAATCCCGTGAACCACCGTCTCTTTACCGCGCAAGTCCATGCGGCGATAACGGACAGTGGCTTTAGATCGTGGAGGTACCGAGTTCGAAGGCAACGTTGCCTCCCATTCGGTCGGCGGCACAACCAGCGGAATGCCGTGAATAAGGGCGGCGGATTTTCCCACTAATGTTGCCTTGGGCAAGGTCAACCCGAGCACATATGCCTTCGTGGTCTCCTTCTGCCACGGCTTGAGTTCGTGCCAATGCATCATCGGCAGTACGAAGCACCACGCCAGTTTGGCTACCTTGCCGGCGTGCACCTTCTTCCACCGGGGATCATCATTGGGTAGCTTGCGAAGGTCGATTAGGTGCTGGTCTAAAAAGCTAAAGAGTTGTTCATTGTTCATGCACTACTCATAACCCAGCTTTGTGTGCCTCGCCACAGATAGGCTTCCGTTCTTCGCCTCCGCCGCACTACCTGCAATCCGGTGCCCAGCCAAAAGTGCAGACCTGGAAGTGCATTCATGCAGGTGGCGTCGTCCAGCGCCAAGGCAATGCTTTGCGACGACCAGCAGGTCTGCACTTCC
>NZ_KV818338.1:228429-256997 GCF_001814885.1 Corynebacterium sp. HMSC068G04
ACGACCAGCAGGTCTGCACTTCCAGGTCTGCATTTTTGGAAATAAGACGGCAAGAGAAGGCCCCATGGCACATGCCATGGGGCGGGAGGTGTTTAGCGCAGCGTGCCGACGGCCCCCTCTACCGCAGCCACCAGTGCGCCTTCCTTGACTAGTCGCACGGTCTCTTCAATCTCCGGGGAGAGATAGCGGTCGGTGCCTGGGCCCTGGACGGTCTGGCGCAAGGCGTCGATGACCGCGCCAGTGCCCTTGGCCGGCTGGCCCTCGCGCATATCGATGGCGCGGGCGGCGGTGAGGATTTCAATGGCGAGGACGCGCTGCAGACCGTCGACGGCCTTGCGCAGCTTGCGGGCACCCGACCAGCCCATGGAAACGTGGTCCTCCTGCATGGCCGAAGACGGGATGGAATCCGCCGAAGACGGGTTGGCCAAGCGCTTGAGTTCAGAGACGATGCCCGCCTGCGCATACTGCGCGATCATGTGGCCGGAATCCACACCTGGGTCATCGGCCAGGAAGGCGTTGAGGCCGCGGTTGCGGGCAACATCGAGGAAGCGATCGGTGCGGCGCTCAGAGATGGAGGCCAGGTCAGCCACGACGATGGCCAGGAAGTCCAGCGCATAGGCCACCGGCGCGCCGTGGAAGTTGCCGTTGGAGACCACGCGCCCGTCCTTGGCCACCACCGGGTTGTCGACGGCCGCGGCCAGCTCGCGCTCCGCAACCGTTGCTGTGTGCGCCACGGTATCGCGGAAACCGCCAGCCACCTGCGGCGCACAGCGCACCGAGTAGGCGTCCTGCACCTGCTTCTTCTTAAATTCCTCGAGAGCGGCCGCGAGAATCTCCGAGCCCTCTGCGACCTGCAGGATATTGGCCGCAGCATCTGCCTGGCCTGGGTGCGGGCGCAGCTGCTGCAGGTCATCGGCAAAGACCACCAAGGTACCCAGCAGGCCCTCCACCGTCATCGCGGTGGCGATATCGGCGGTCTTGGCCAGCTCACGCAAGTCTGTAATGGCCAGGCAGAGCTGGCCCAGCATGCCATCGGTGCCGTTAATCAGTGCTAGGCCTTCCTTTTCCCGCAGCTTGAGCGGCTCGATACCCGCAGCGGATAGGGCTTCCGCGGCCGGGGTGACCTCGCCGCCATCAACGCGCACCTCGCCTTCACCGAGCAGTGCCAGTGCGCAGTGCGCAAGCGGTGCAAGGTCACCGGAGCAACCCAAGGAACCGTATTCGCGGACCACCGGGTGGATGTTGGCGTTGAGGACCGCAGCATAGGTTTCCGCCACCACCGGACGCACGCCAGTACGCCCAGTGCACAGGGTGGACAGGCGCAGCAGCATGAGCGCGCGAATGACCTCTTGCTCAACCTCCGGGCCCGTGCCTGCTGCATGCGAGCGCACGAGCGAAAGCTGCAGCTGCGCGCGCATCTCCTCCGGAATGTGGCGGCGCGCTAGGGCGCCGAAGCCGGTGGAAATACCGTAGACCGGGGTCGGATCCTGGGCCAGTTCCTCGACGCGCTCGCGGGTCGAGGCGATTTCCGCCAGGGCGTCCTCGGAAATTTCCACCTTCGCGCCGTAGCGCGCAACGGCCACGACCTCCTCGATGCTCAGCGCACCGATACCCACGGTCACGGTGGAGGGATAAGAATTAGACATGTAAGGCTCCTTCGACGTCGCTGCGTTGCCCACGCCCCACCACCCACGTGGAAGGGAGGAAGGCACGCGAAAACACGTACTTGCTTTCACAAGAATAGATAAATAGTGATACGCGCGACAGCCTTACGCGTTGCGCTCATAGTACAACAGGCTGCCCGGCGCGCCAATACTCCGGGCACCAGCTGTTAGCGGCGCCCGTACATCCTCTCCGCCACCTGCTGCGCTGCCGCGTGCAGTTGCTGTGCGACGTCGGCGGCGTCGGCAGTCCCCACCGGGAAGGTCACCGCCAGCGCCGCTGCTGGCCTGCCCACGTGGTCAACCACCGCCACGCCTACCGACGCCTGCCCGCGCGCAACCACCTCAACCTCTTCAGCCCAGCCACGCTCACGTACCTGGCGCAAGATCTCCTTGTATTCCCCAAAACCTAAGGACCCCGGGATATAGGCTGCGCGCCATTCCGCCTCCGGGAGCAGGGCCAGCATCGCCCGCCCGGAGGCCGTGCGCTGTGCTTGCAACCGCACCCCCTTCTCCGTGACCAGTGACAGCGCCCCCGGAGCGCGCACCTCGTTGAGGTAGAGAATCTCCGTTCCCGCTAAACGCGATAAATGTCCCGAGCCCCCGACGCTGCTGGCAATCCGCTCAAGGTGCCCCTGGGTAGCACGCACCAGGGGCTGCTGCGTGGCATAAGCAGCCGCCATCGAGTAGGCAGCAAGCCCCAACCCATAGGTTTGGTTCTCCGGCAGATGCACCACGAAGCCGGCATCCACCATCTCTTTAAGCAGGTGGTAGGTGGATGAGCGCGGCAGGTTCAGCTCGCTGCGGATGCGCGCGGCGGAAATCGGCACGTCGATGGTAGACAGCAACCGGAGGATCTCCAGCGCATTGCGCGCCGCCGGGACTCGGGAGGTACTCATGGGCCCACATTCTAATAAGCCCTCGTGTAAGCCCCAGCTAAGTCACCAGGAAGGCAATCGGCGTCGCAATGATGATAGTCAGCACCACGCGCTCGAACCAGATGACCACAATTTGCCAGAGCTTGATCGGAATCTTGGTGGCCAAGATGCACGGCACCAGCGCGGAGAAGAAGATGATGGCGGAGATAGCTACCACGCCAATAACAAACTTGAGCACCATGCTCTCAGAGCCCGCCACGGCCGTCGCCGGCAGGAACATCTCCGCAATGCCCATGGCCGCGGCCTTGCCCGCCAGCTCCGGTTCCGGCAGCTGGACAAGCCACGCGAACGGGTAGAACAGGTAACCCAGCCAATCGAAGAGCGGCGTGAAGTTAGCCAGCAGCAGGCCAATCAGGCCCACAGACATGATGGAGGGCACAATCGCCGACGCCATGCGCACGCCATCGCGCAGGTTCTCCCAAATGGCAGCGCCCAAAGACGGCGCGCGGTCCAGCGCCAGCAGCGCCTCACGCCACGCGGCCTTAAAGAAATTGCCCTTCACTGGCTTTTCCGGGTCCGGTTGCACGCCGTCTACGTAGTCGTCGGGAATCCTGCTCAGCGGCGGAATCCACACGGTAATCGCCGTAACCAGGAAGGTCACCACGAGGGAGACACCGAAGTAGATGCCCCACATATCCATAAGGTCGAGCTGCTTGGCGACGATCACCATGAACGCCGCCGAGACCGTCGAGAAGCCCGTTGCGATGATGGAGGCCTCACGCGCGGTATAGCCGCCGCGCTGGTACACGCGGTCAGTAATGAGGATTCCCAAAGAGTAGGAGCCCACGAAGGAGGCCACCGCGTCGATGGCGGAGCGCCCCGGTGTGCGCCAGAGCGGGCGCATGATGGGCTGCATGAATACGCCCACGAATTCCAGAAAGCCGTAGCTGATGAGCAGGGCTAGGAATGCGCCGCCAATGGGCACGATAAGCCCGACGGGCGTGGCAACCGAATTCCATAGGAAGGGCACAACGTCCTCGTTGCCCAAGACTCCAGGAAGGGTTCCGATGACCATAAGGAAGGAAACCACCAGGCCCACCACATTGAGAACTGTAAAGACCGCCTGCAACGGACCCTCCTGCCAGTTCTTATTCACGATACTGCGCACCGTGCCATAGAGCGCCAGTGCCAGGATGAACCACGGCACGAAGGCATCGGCATAGGTGCGGATGATGGTGACCATGTGGTCAAGCGGGATGGATTTCTTTCCGTCATAACTAATGGGAAAGAAGAATACGAAAGCGCCGATAGCGCTGTAGACGAAGAGGCGCCAGATCCCCTTCTTGGAGGGCACGTCATCCTCGTTCTCGTAGAAGGCGTCAACGATTGCGTCTTCAGAGTTCATGTTCTACCTCACGGTGGTGGAAACGACACGTCATTAGCACGGCCACACGCGCGTTCTGTTGAAGGAACGCACCAAACAAACACACGTCAACTCAAGACGGCGAGTGTTTCTAGCCATGCCCACGCGACAGCCACACGCAGGTCCTCCACATACTAGCGACACCGTCCTTAAATGTCACACAGGTCACCCCCACACGCGGAATGAGGCACCCACCATAGCGTGCGAACAACTCACCCCACCACCAAATTGACCCCACGTCTCAACTAGAGGAAAGTAGCTCCCAGACCCACTCGCACCAACCACTCCCCTCATTCGCGGTGCTAGAACCAACTAGCGCCCGCACAGGGGACAGAGGAGGACGCATCCCCGTGGCAGAAACCACCAAGCGCGCTGGTTTGAAACACCGGCACCTGCACTTCATCGCCTTAGGCTCGGCCATCGGCACCGGCCTGTTCTACGGCTCTGCCGGCGCCATCCAAGCCGCCGGCCCCTCGGTCCTCTTGGTCTACCTCCTCGGCGGGGCCGTGGTTTATTTCCTCCTGCGCGCACTCGGTGAGATGTCCGTGCACCACCCCGTTACCGGCTCCTTCGCCGAATACGCCCGCACTTTCTTAGGCCCCTGGGCCGGCTACATCACTGGCTGGATGTTCGCCTTTGAGATGGTCATCGTGGCCCTGGCAGATCTCACCGCCATCGGCGTCTACATGCAATTCTGGTTCCCCGGCTCGCCCAAGTGGGTGTGGGTCGCCGCCACACTGCTTCTCGTCGGCGGCGCCAACCTCGCCACCGTCAAGGCTTTCGGCGAGCTGGAATTCGCCTTCACCATCGTCAAGGTCGGCGCGGTCATCGCGATGATCTTAGGTGGCGTGGCCGTCTTGGTCTTCGGCCTCTCCACCGCGGAGACCACAGGCCCGGCCAACCTCGTCAACGATGGCGGCTTCTTCCCCAACGGTGTCTCCGGCATGGTCGCCTCCTTCATCCTGGTCCTCTTTGCCTTCGGCGGCACGGAAATCGTCGGCGTGGCCAGCGCGGAGGCCGAAGACCCCGCCAAGTCCGTGCCGAAGGCCGTCAACACCATCCCGGTGCGCATCCTGCTGTTCTACGTCCTGGCCATCCTGGTCATCCTCATGATCAACCCCTGGCGCAGCATCACCGGTGAGGAAAGCCCCTTCGTCCAAATCTTCTCCACCCTCGGCGTCACCTGGGCTGCGGCCGCCCTCAACGTCGTCGTCATCACCGCGGCGGTGTCTGCCATCAACGCGGATCTCTTCGGCGCCGGCAACGTCCTTACCGGCCTGGCACGCCAGAACCTCGCACCCAAGGTCATGGCCAAAAAGACCCGAGGTGTGCCGGTCATGACCATGATCATCCTGCTCATCGTCATGATCATCGGCACCGGACTCAACGCGCTCATCCCGGATAACGTCTTTGAGGTCATCGCCTCCCTGGCCACCTTTGCCACCATCTACGTGTGGCTGATGATTCTGCTCGCCCACGTGGCCTCCCGCCGCCAGATGCCACCCGAAGAACGCGCCAGCCTGAAATACACCGTCCCCTTCTGGCCCTGGGGCCAATACTTCTCCATCGCCTTCATCATCTTCACTTTTGGCATCATGGTGTGGCAGGAGCAATACCGCCCGGCACTCGCCACGGGCGTTATCTTCATCCTCCTCATGACCGGCATCTTCTACCTCACCGGCCGCCGCAGCGCCGCCGCGAGCACCCCACAAGAAGCAGACCGGCAAGAAACAACCACACAAGGAACAGACGCGAAAGGATAACCATGAACACCGTTGATGCCCCCGCCTACTCCCCTGCCCCCGAGTGGTCCGGCCGCTCCGACGGCCCAGGCCCCGAGCATGCGCGGTGGCACAGCGTAGTTCGCCCGCTGGACGTCGCCAAGCCCCAGGCAGAACCCGGCGTCGCACTCCTGGGCTTCGCCTCCGACGAGGGCGTGGAGCGCAACCATGGCCGCCCCGGCGCGGCTGCGGGCCCGGCCGCACTGCGCACCGCCCTGGGTTCCCTGGCGCTGCACCATACGCATCCGCTTTACGACGCCGGCACGATCACCACCCAAGGCACCGACCTGGAAGGCTCCCATGCGCGCCTCTCCGACGCAGTGGAGACACTCTCGCGCGCCGGGCACCTGCCCATCATCCTCGGCGGCGGCCACGAGACAGCCTTCGGCTCCCACCGCGGCGCCTTCCGCGCCCAGGGCCCACTGCAGATCATCAACCTGGACGCGCATTTCGATCTCCGCACCGCGGACGTGCCCACCTCCGGCACCCCGTTCAAGCAGATTTCTGAGCTGGTCGGCCGCGAGGACTTCGACTATTCCGTCCTGGGTATCTCCCGTCCCAACAACACGCCCGTGCTTTTCGACGAAGCCTCCGCCCTCGGCGTCACCGTCGTCCTCGACGAGGAACTACTCAACATGGACCGCGCCGAACTGCGCGAAACCGTCGAGCGCATCTGCGCCGGCACGAAGCCCATTCACCTTTCCATCGACCTCGACGTGCTGCCTGCCGACCAGGCACCTGGTGTCTCCGCCCCCGCCGGCCTCGGTGTGCCGGTGAGCATCATCCGCGAACTCGCTCTGAGCATCGCCGCCACGGGACGTCTCGCGCTTGTCGACGTCGTCGAGCTCAACCCCACCTTCGACACCGACAACCACACCGCCAAGCTGGCCGCGCGGTTGATTGATGACATCGTGACGGCGCACTTTTCTGCCCAAGATAAAAAATAAGCTTCCTTTTAAATAAGCGAAATTCCGTTTCCCTCGGAGAATAGGCACTAGGAAAGTTAAACTATATTCGTACTTTCTAGCTGTCTATATGGAGGGCAACTGTGTCAGATATTGAGCCAGAAATCCGTGAACGAACAATCGATCGGTTGCTCGACGACATACGCATATCAACACGCGCCGGAAGATCACTTCAACGCACAATTGAAGGGTTTAGAGATAGCCCCTATTATTCACTGCCCGATGAACTTATTGAAGAAGCTAGGATGCGCTTCCTTAGAGCTGAAGGGAAGATCTCGCGTTTCGAGCGCGTAGATTCCTTGACAGATAAGGAAACTGAAACCGGAAAATGGTACGACGGCACAGACTCGGGTGACTATGTTTATTGGCCGCATGTACGTGAGGTTTTAAGGCCGAAACTGGGCGATGCGCTCGAAGAAGTGAACCTCTCTGCTGACAAGGTTCTGTCTTCGCTTCGCCCACCTGGAGAAACTGAGTTCGACGTCCGCGGACTCGTCCTCGGCTTTGTTCAGAGCGGTAAAACCACAAACTTTATCTCCCTGATTTCCAAGGCAGCGGATGTTGGCTACCGGCTAATCATCGTTCTGGCCGGCATGACCGACAATCTGCGCCGTCAAACTCAAGAGAGACTTGAAGAACAGCTGGTAAACGATAAAACTCCTGGCTGGGTCAAGCTCACAACCATTGACTCGGACTTCAATGCCGCCCAGTTCAAGGCGAATAATCAAAACGCCAATACGCTTCTCAGTAGCCCTGATAACCGACTCATCGCCGTTGTGAAAAAGAATGGTCATATCCTCCAAGGCCTAAACAACTTCTTAAAGCACGCAGGGATCATCGTCGATGAGCTCCCAATCTTGGTTATCGATGACGAATCCGATCAAGCAAGTATCAACGTCTCTAAACAAGCGGCGTTCGAGGTATCGCGAATCAATGCTCAGATTCGGACTTTGCTGCGTAACCGCAAGACTGCCTATGTGGCATATACGGCCACTCCGTTTGCAAATATCCTGATCGATCCGAACGACACGAGCGATCTTTATCCACGCGACTTCATTCATGTCCTACCTCGCCCAAAGGGCTACTTTGGAACAGAAGCTCTCTTCGGCCGTCCCCCACTTTCTGGCGACGAGGACGACGAAGTTGAGGGGCTCCCCATGATCCGGACGATTCCCGTTTCGGAGATTGAAGCAACACGACCGCCAGGCAGTAAGAAGGCATTCGAGGAGTGGTCCCCCTATATTCCGGATTCACTTGATGAGGCACTACGTTGGTTCATTCTGGCTACCGCCGCACGTAGGGCGCGCGGACAGTCAGACTCTCATTCCTCCATGCTGATTCACACGGCTGTCCGTACACAAGCCCACGAAGACCTGCACAGGCTCATCACAAACCACGTCCGCGTGCTTAAGTCACACTGGGAAGAAGAGAGCGCAATCGAGTCGTTCCGCGAGCTCTGGAATGAAGAGACGCTTCTTGTTCCCGCCTCACGCTTTGGCTACAGTTCGTATTCCTTCGACGAGGTCAAAGAGTTCATTCCGCAAGTATTCAATGACGTAGAAATTGTCATGGATAACGGCGTCTCCGCGGATCGCTTGGTTTACAAGGAAGGCGAAGCTAAAACCGTCATCGCTGTTGGCGGCAACACTCTCGCACGTGGTCTAACGCTTGAGGGGCTTGTATGTAGCTACTTCGTTCGCACTGCAACCGCATACGACACCTTGCTCCAGATGGGCCGTTGGTTCGGTTTTAGAAATGGTTACGCGGATCTTCCTCGTATCTGGATGACAGAGGAACTCGAGACGTGGTTTAGAGACCTTGCGCTCGTCGAGGCTGACCTACGCCAAGACTTGGCTCGTTACGCCTCCGGCGGAGAAACTCCCCTGACCTATCAGGCACGAATCCGCGTTCACCCAGCTATGGAAGTCACGGCGAGGGCAAAACAACAGAGCTCGCGGCCAGCATCCGTCAGCTACTCGGGCCGAAAGGTTCAAACGATCCTCTTCCGCCACAAGGATCGTGTTTGGCTTGACAAAAACCTAGCTGCAGCAAAGCAACTCGTGTCAACGATTCTTACCGATGGTGCCCAAGAACAGAAGAAATCTAACGGGACAACAGTGTTCAAGAACGTTCGCCCAGAATCAGTCGTCGATTTCCTTGACTCCTACACCATTTATGAGGAGTCAATCCTCGGCAGGAAGAATGCTGAACTGCTCAAAAACTACATTCGCAACGAGCACAAGACTGGCTCTATTAGATCGTGGGATGTTTCCTTCTACGGCAAGGGAAAGGTTGATCCGGCTAAGACCATTGATTTAGGGCTAACTGATGAATTAGCGCTCATCAACCGTTCACAAATGGTCGTCAATTCAAACGACCAAGTCGCGAATATCAAAACGCTGGTCGGCTCATTGGATCGCCTTAACTCAGTCGACTTGGAGCCGTCGGAGATCAAACCACTGGTTGACAGCATCGAAGCCCAGGACTCAACGTCTGAAAACAAGCTACTAAAGGTATATGAAGAACATGTCGGCCAAGACGTAGCACACCTAGCTATCTACGCAATCGATCCCGAGTCAACGACGACGCAAAGCCGAGACTACGTCCATAAGACCGGCTCGCGTCAAGGGAAGAGAATCGCTCCCAAGAATCGCCGAAAAGATCTTGACGCTGTAAGTACCCCAATCGGAATCGGTATCTTCTTCCCTACTTCAAGTAATCCTGACCCCGAGGCCGAATATGTGTCTACTCAAGAATACGTCGAAGTAGAGACAATGCAGCAGGTTGAAGCTGCAGAAGAAGAAGCGCTCGCTGTACAAAGCAAAGAAAGCGACGACTAATGCCAGCACTAGATAACGCCGAATACCTGTTCAAGGCTCTCTCGCCCAATGACTCTGTCCTCAGTATCAATGAAGAAGTCACACTGGAAACGGGAGTTCAGCTAGAAACCGGTTCGGTCTTGTGTTTCTCTGACTATAACGGGCATATTGGCTTGATCATCCCGGCTGACGCCGATCAGTTCGAGCGATTTAATGAAGACAGAAAAAGCCGCGCTATTCAGCTAACCCGCCGAAAGAGCCAGGCCCGAGGTGAAGTAACGCGCTATCAAGCGCGCCTCATTCTAAGGGACCACAACCAACGGGCGGTCTTCTATGCATTTGCTGACAAAGTCCTCGAATTCCTCGACGGCAACCCCTCTGCAAAGATTTCCGATGTCGCCGCACTCCTTGCCCGTTGGCGTTCTTTCTTCTCCGGATCTTCTGGTTTCTCGATCGACTCCAGCGTTGAGCTCGGTCTACTCTGTGAGCTTGAAGTGCTCCTTCAGCTCCACGAAGATCGAGTTCCCCAAGCAGTCGAGGCATGGTACGGGCCGTTTGGCGACCGCCACGATTTCGTCCTCCCAGACGTCGTTCTTGAATGCAAAGCATCCGAATCTTCCGAGCGCATGCAGCTTACAATCCACGGTGCTCAACAACTTGAGCCAGTTAGTGGAAAACCACTCCGGCTAATCTTCCGCAGATACCAGAGGCACCCTGACGGAGGTCTCTCAATTCCCTCTCTTGTGGAAGAGCTACAAACCTACCCTTCCTTTAACGTCGAAGCATTTTTGGAGCGTCTCTCGAAACTAGGAATCGATGTCTTTAATCCTCAACATCGAGACGCATTTAACCATTTCTTCGCGGTCGATGTACATGAATTCGACATCACTGATGAATTCCCAAAGGTTGTGGTTGAGAATTCCGACGAACGAATTCAAAATCTTCAATACAACATCGACTTGGCCGGCCCCTCTTCTGTACCCGGCTACCAGGAGAAACCCCAGTACATTCGGTAGAGCACATGACTTTTCACCACAAGAAACCGTTCGACCCTTCCGGCGACGTCTATGCAAACTCTGTCACGCGAACGATGAAGAGCCAAGCGCTCTCCGCTTGGGACATGTTTACCCGCGAGGCACTCCAAAACAGCTGGGATGCACGCGACCAGACTTCTCAAAAAGACGGTGTGACTTTCGCCATCGATTACGTCGAACTCAATCCCGAACAAGTGCAGACCTTAGACAAAGACGTATTCGGCGCCGACTACTCAGGTATCCCTAGACTTGAAGAGGCTTTTGCCTCAGGAAAAATGTCTGCTTTGTGTGTCAGCGACTCAGGAACTCATGGTTTGCGAGGACCAAGCGTTGCCACGGCAGCCACAGACGGCCCCACCGATTTCAACTCATTCATCCGCAATATTGGACGAAGCGATACTAAAGAAATTGCCGGTGGAACCTATGGCTTCGGCAAAGGCGTCTTTTTCATTGCAAGCACAGTCCAAACAATTGTCGTGTACACCCGCACAACCGATGAAAAGGGACGCCGAGTCAACCGCCTCATCGCTATGGCAAATGCCGATGACTTTTTCGAAGATCAAGTTGCTTACACAGGAAGGCATTGGTGGGGTGAATACGCCGTAGAAGAAACTGGCGCTGACAGAACAGAGTTTGCAGAACCTTACACCGAAGAAACTGCAGACAAGATTGCTGCAGCCCTCGGAATCGACTCGTATTTCACTGATGAGCGGTCTACAGGTACCACCATTATGATCCTTGAGCCAGATCTCTCTGTCCAAGAACAAGATGGATGCTCATCAGAGGCCCCGCAGCGGGAAGTAATGAAACAGATCTCGCGATCTTTAACCCGGTGGGCTTGGCCCCATATGCTCAAAATCGATACTGGTATGGACCCAATCGAGTTTTCGGTTTCATACAAGCGCGAGCAGATTAGGATTCTTCCCCCTGATGAAGACTCGGCACTTAAGCACTTTGTAACCGCATACTACGAAGCACTTAGTGACATAGAAATCCCTCCTAACAAATGGGAACGACGGCATTTCAGACGCATTGCTACAATTGCTGCGTCTCGACCCAAGAAGACTCTGGGGGTGTTGTCTTTAATCGACCTCGTAGAGGGAATCCCCGAAAACAGAACTTTGCTTGACCGCGACATCTCCAGTCATGTGGCAACGATGCGCAAGCCAAGGATGATCGTCGAGTATTACAAGGCCCCAGAAAGCAGCACCGGGAAGCCCTACTGTGGGGTGTTTATCGCAGATGATGAAGCAGACGTTGTTTTTGCACGAAGCGAACCGGCTGCCCATCACCAATGGAACTATGAAACGTTAAAGAATGAAACTCCTCTGTTACAGGAATTCTGGGGCAGCTTGAACAACCCAGTGAGCATCTTCTTCACGAAGATGAAGGACTTGATCAAAAGTGTTGATCCCGGAAGCTTGAAGAACACGAAAAGCCAGCATTTCAGGTCGGCTACAAAGCTCTCCGAATCTCTTGGCTCACTTATCGCGAATGCCCAAGGAGCCACTGGCAACAAAAGTTTCATCTCCCCGCAACCACCGAAGAAAAAGAGCAAGCGAGCTTCGAAGACACGGGGCCGTTTCGATAGCCAAGTGGTGAAGATGAAGAACACGGATTCCGGAACAGTAGTATCCTTCCGCGTGGCTGCAACAGTGCCCAAACATCTCCTACCTGCGAGTGTTACGATTTCGCCGACAGTTAACTCCGACAGAGGTGATATCCGTTCAGCACTTTCTCAAATGGGCGCGCAAGTTCCGGAAGTCCTCTCTTTGAGGGAGTGCGACAGCCCTGATACTCCCAGTGACCCCTCGACTACTAGTATCGTTGAAGAATCAGTAGCTGCCATGCTCGAAAAAGATCACGTCGAATTCCTAGTTGATGTTTTTCAGCCTTTTGACACTGCTATATCTCTCAATATCGAATTCGAATACAACACCGACAAGAATGTAGCCGTCTTTGGAGGCGCGTCCGATGAGTAACGCAATCAGCTTCGGCTACCAACGCCCAACTTCACAATGCGTTGAAGTAATTCGTCTTGCAATAATCGTCGATGACGAGGAGTTTAACTCTGAAACGACATCCTTCCCGACATGGGACTATGAATCGACAGTCAGCATCGTCGCCGAGATAGACGTTGACTTAGAGCGTCTAGCAAAGGAGTCTGGCTATGTTTCCTTTGCCGCAGAGGAGGATTTCCCCGTTTTCTCGCTACTGGCGAGCTGGTCATCGAATAAGACTAAGCAACGAGGGTCTAGTCCCCGCCAAGTCTTGGAAAACGGCCGAAACGTCATTGAGCATGAGATTGATAATTCTCTACTCGGCGGTGAGCTGCATTCCGCTCTTCAAATCGACTTGTTGAAACCAGGCGTGGCGTTCGAAGACGCAGTGGTTGCCACGCGCCCTGGCTCGAGGCTTTGGGCCAGCGACGTTTTGCGAGTGCGACTCGAGGGTAATTCAGCACAAATGCCGCTCATCCCAGTCAACTTCACCGATGCTCGAATCGTTCCCCAACACGCAATGTGGAGAATAGATATCTCCCCTGATCTGCTTCGTCCCGTACAAGCAGGCATGCAAGTCTACATAAACACTGGCCATCCGCTAGCTCTTCGCATGCTCGAGAAAGACTCAGGTAAAGAAAAGAGCCTCTGGAATGCTTCTCTGAATGCTGACGTCATCACACGAATGCTCCTACATGCAGATGGATTAAATGAGATTGAAGGCTTGGAAGATAATCCGCTCTTCCCAGGCTCCTTAGCTGAATCAGTTTTGAATCTAGCTCAAGCGCTTTTTCCACAAACACCCTTTGAAGACATTCCTGCCGACCCTGCTCTGGTCTTTGCAACTTCTCAGGCTCTAGCTTTTAAGGACATCAAGTAAATGTCGTCGATCAGCTACTACCCACGCCTCAATAACACCTACGCGATGATGCTCATCAGTGAGTACTCATCTAAAAAATCCCCAGCTGAGCTCTCTGCCTTCGCAGCTACTTCGAATGAGATGGCATTCTACGATGCATCCGCTACCGAGCGAGTTACTGACTCAGAACTTAAACAGCTGCGGGAAGAACTCTATGCTTTGGCAGTAAAGAACGGATTTCCTGAAGCACTCAAACCTGCTGCAGTTCGTAACTTCGATCAACCCGCTTCAGAAATCCTCGATCGACGAACGGAACTTCTGCCAGCTGAAGCTGCTAATCAAGAGATATGGAGTTTTCTTACCTTAATCTTGCTCCCTGATATCGCAGCTTGGCGCTACCCCAATACGCAAAATAAGATCGATTTCGAGCGCTGGTTGGGCACTGAACGAAATGTTTTCCGGAAGCTTTGGTGGCGGCAAGCGACGCTGGGAGAGTCACTCAACGAACTCGTCGGCGAAGATGAAGCGGTCGGCATCATGGAGCGTCCTGGGCTTTCCGGGAACGCATTCGTTGCCCGCGCAATCGTACGAGCATTTGATGCCGTTTACAAGGACTTTTCTGACCTCGGAAGGTCAGACGTAATGCGCGCTGTCATGGTAAGCGTGAGGCGTCTTGTGCCCTTGCTAAACTTTGAGTTCTATACAGAAGATGAACTGTATGAGCTTCTTAAAGAAGTCGCACACAACGCATGCGTAAATTACGCAGAAAGCAAAAAGGTAGAACGAGGTAGTAGTCAAACGAATGACTAAGCAAGTTTCTGTTGCTCCCTCAGCGCGCCGTCTAACTACATCGCTACGAGATATCGGATACAGCTTTGAATCCGCAGTGGCTGACATCGTTGACAACTCAATTGCCGCAGGTGCAACTCTTGTTGAGATATCGATTACTTTTGATGGAAAAGATTCATCAGTCGTGATTAAGGACGACGGTGACGGCATGAACGTCGACGCCATCGACGAAGCAATGCGCTTTGGAAGTCGGCGTTCATATGTCAATCAGGACTTAGGACGATACGGGCTCGGACTAAAGACCGCTTCCCTGTCCCAATGCCGCCGTGTATCAGTAATCAGCAAATCTGAATCCGCAGAGATCCAGGGACGAATCTTAGATCTTGATTTCATACAATCGATTGACGATTGGGTGACCCTAGACCACAGCGATGAAGAATACGTGCGCGAACAAGCAATTCATTTTGTGGGAGGCAGCGGCACGGTTGTCATGTGGGAAAAGCTCGATCGACTTCTTCCGATCAAGTCACCTGAAAGCGGCTGGGCACGCCGACGAATCGAAGGCTTAGTCCCGAAGGTATCAGCCTATCTTTCAATGGTTTTCCATCGATTTCTTTCTGGGGAGGCCTATGCTAAAACGCGTATCAAAGTAAATGGCGTCGAATTGCAACCTTGGGATCCATTCGCGCGAATTGAGCCCGGGACAAAGCAGCTCGAGACTAATGAATTCGAAATCGAGCATGAAGACAATACGGGCACGGTTACTTTAAAGCGCTATTTACTACCGCAAAGAGATGACTTTAGTTCTCGGGAAGCCTTCGAGGAAGCCTCCGGAATCGATCGGTGGAATAAGCAACAAGGCCTCTACATTTACCGAGCTGATCGCCTCGTGCAATGGGGTGGATGGTCCAAGATCAGGACCATTGACGAGCACACTAAGTTGGCACGCGCCTCCGTAGATTTTGGTACGAATTTGGACGACGCATTCAACATTAACGTTGCCAAAATGCGCGTGAACCTTCCCAGCCAACTACGCAAAATGCTCTCAAGGCCCGTAAACGAGCTTTGTATTGCAGCTGATGCAGCTTATCGCCGAGCCAATGCGCAAAAGCACAAGGAAGAACAAACGGATGCTGCGCTTAACCCCGATTTTGGTGGCGCGGAATCTGGTGAGGCGATCGGGCTTGCACTTCGCACTGCCGCAGCAAGCACTGGCAATCTAGAGGCGCTGACAGCAATTTCAGATCTGCTAAAGAAGGAGATGCCTGAATTAGCTCGGCATCTCGGCTTCGATTAAAAGAGTGGCTGCTGCCCTTCATGAGATTTCTTCGCATGAGCGCACCACGTTTGTAGCGGACAGTCCCCACACCGAGGACTGTCGCCGACACAGATGGTCCGCGCTACCTCGAACAGCGCGAGGTGAGCGCCACGAGACTGCTCGTTCAACCCAAGAAGCCGGCCGATACTGATTCGTCCATCAGTACCTTTGTTTCTAGATTCGACGTCCTCGCCTTGAAAACGTGAAGTTACCCGTAAAACCCCTTTTGCGACGATTACTGGTTCTTCACTGTTCCCCTCTTGTCGAGGATCTGTCGAGCTCAACTCCAAAATGTTTCGTAGGCCTGGATTTATCGAAGGAAAATCTTTCTCCTCGATATGCGCCGCCCAAAAGCCCTTAGGGTTGCTATTTATTTCGGAGACTATGCTACGGAACTTTTCCCTTCGCTTTTCGAATCGGGGTCCCTGAAATACTCCAAGAAGAGTATCAACCGTTTCTTTAGGAATTCCCGACTTTAAAGTTGGGCCCTTGAGCTGTTTGATTAGGCCCCAAATCATTGCGCTTTGGCCTACCATTCCTCTTTCAAGGAATATCTCACAGACCAAAACCTTCCACCGGTCGCCTTCACGCATCCACGGCCACACCAGTTCACTTTCTGGACGTTTCTTGTACCATTCCGCAAGCGCTGATGATGTCTGTATTGCGTTGTATGGCTTGGCAGCACCTTTCTCCAGAGAATTCAGCACTGCCTGCCCAAGAACCTCGCCGAGCCTCACCGGCACCGCGTTCCCTATCTGTTTGAAAGCAGCACTCGGTGGTCCACTAAACCGGAAGTCGTCAGGGAATGTCTGCAACCTTGCAGCTTCCCTTACCGTTAGCGTTCGCGATTGGCGAGGATGGATGTACCCATATCCGTCCTTAGCAATATGAGCGGTAATGGTTCGTGAAATGTCGTTTTCATCTAAACGCTTGTACTTGTCATCGTAAATATCTGACCGATACCTTTTGAGATGATCCGGCAAGTCTGAGTACTTGGTTTCTGAGGTCATCATTTCGAAGGCCATTCGATCATCCTCGCGGACGGGGCGGGTGATGTGGTCGAAGAGCTTGCCGGAATCTTCTGCGGCTACGCCGCTACGGATATATTTCTGGAAGCTAGTTTTAGGGCCCTCGTAGGGAATCCAGCCATCTGCACCGCCCTCGGGGCGCCAACCACCTTCTACCTCTGGCATATCTCCGATGGCGTTCCAAACCGTAACCTTGTTAGTTGTTTCAGCAGGCCAATCGAAGTGCACACCATCTCGTAAAGCAATCAGAATGTAGCGATGTCGGAATTGGGGCACGCCATAACGCCATGCCTCAATCACTTTGCTCTCAACGCTGTAGCCGATCTGCTCAAGCTCTTCAATCATGCTTCGCATGATGAACATTTCTTCATCCAAGGCGATATCAGGAACATTTTCCATAACAACCGCCTTCGGCCGTGCAAGCATTACTACCTCAAGATAAGCTCGCCAAAGGTTTCGGCGTTCATCTATAGGATCACGGAGTCCCCGCTCAACCAAATGACGAATACCGTTCCGGCCGGCCTTCGAAAAGGGTTGGCATGGCGGGCCACCAGCTAAGACATCAATCCCGGCTTCTTGAATGACATGCGCGACACGCTCAACGCTTTCCGCATCTGAAAGATCCCATGGCGCGGAAATGCCTGGGAAACGTGCCGCATGAGTTTCGACCGCATAGTCATAGTGATCTACGCCCAGCACGACTTCGACCCCAGCGTTAGTAAGTCCTTGGCTTAGGCCGCCAGCGCCAGAAAACAAATCAGCACCAAGTATCGCCCCAGCCTCACGGCGTTGAGCACAATATGCAATGAGCTGTTCAATCGTTTCACAGTGGTCCGGATGCTTAGGTAACTTCACATACGGGCCGCGAATTTGTTTAACGGCATACTCATCTACAGAACTCACACAGAACAATTTACCCAGCGAGATGCTATTTTCCGCATTCAAATTCGGTGATGCTTGATGCACCCCACGCGACCAGGCCATTCATACTCACCCGCCCACTACCCCCTCTAAAAATCCCTACTCTCCCGCCCGCTATCCCTTCTAAAAATCACAATCTACGAAGTTGACGCCGTTATCACCATAAATTAAGATTTCCTTAGCAGATTAAGAAAAGATTAGTCTCTGATGCCTTGGTGCAGAAGTGTGGAGGACGGTCATGGGAGCCGCGAGCGAGCGCAGCCGGAAGGGGTGGAGCCGCCCTGATAACGGTTCTGGAACTTCCATCTATGGCTTTACGCGTTTTCGGGAGCGCAGCTTCAAGACTGGCACGACCCCTCGCTGGGCTGCGTGCAGCAAGAAAGTGCGCCGCACTCACTAGATAGAGCCACGCCTATTAGCGCCGTGGGCGGTAGCGGCGGCGCAGACCCCGCAGGACACCTTTCCTCTCCCCCAGGGTGTCGCGACCAAATATCCACGCCACAACACCTGCCACGGCGACAACCGCGCAGAAGCCAAAGGCTGCTTCAAATCCGTACTTATCCGCCAGCAGTCCAATGACGATGGGGCCCAGGATTTGCCCGAAATCGCCTGCCATCTGAAATGTCGACAGCACCTGGCCGCCCGAGCGCTGCGAACCAACGATGTCTGCCACGGCCGCCTGCTGCGAAGGGGCGATAAGGCCTGAAGCGGCGCCCGACAGGGCGGAGAGGATGAGCAGGGAAACGATGTTCGTCGCCAAGCCCAGTGTTCCAACGAACAAGGCAGACCCCACGAGACCCGCCACGATGAGTGGACGGCGCCCCACGCGGTCGGACCAGGAGCCGGAGAACTGCAAGACGATGGCGTTGCCCGCGGCAAAGGCCGCCAATGCAATACCCGACGCGGATGCGCCGTTGGCAAAGATCGCAGCAGCGAACAGCGGTAGAACGGCTACGCGCACGCCCATGTTGATCCAGCCTTGGGCGAAGTTTGAGGTCAGCACTGCACGATAAGCAGTGTCCGCCCAGGCCTCCTCCAAGCGCATCGGCGGGAGGCTGCGTCGGCTCTCATCAGCCTTGGACACAGGCGGCATGAGGCTCCACACGACGAGCGCCGCAATCGCCACGCCGACACCGTAGATAAAGAAGGGCCAGCGGAAGCCCAGGAAGGAAAGGCTCGCGCCAACGAGAGGGCCGATGACGTTACCGAGGAGGAAGGACGTGGCATAGGTGGCCGAACAGCGCCCGCGGATGCTGGGTGGGGCGAGGCGCACAATGAGCCCCATGGCCGCGACGGTGAACATCGTGGAACCAATGCCGGCGATAGTGCGCAAGGCGACGATCTGCCAGTACTCCTGCGCCACGCCCACGAGCCCGGTGGTGACCGCTACGGTAAGCAGTCCCGTCACATACACCCTGCGCGTACCTACGCGGTCGATGAGAAAGCCCGCAGCGGGGGCAAAGATGAGACGGCTGGCAGAAAAGACGGAGACAACCAGACCGGCCGCGGCCATCGAGACATCAAAGCTGACGATGAACTGCGGCAGCAGCGGCGCGATGAGACCATAGCCCAAGGCAATGATGAACCCGGCGGTGACCATGACCCAGATTTCCCGCGGGATTTTAACCTGCGGTGCTGCAGTATTTTTCATATCGCCACTCACTGTAGCCCATCACGTCAAATGACCGAACGCTTACTCGCACAGCTGTTCGGATCTGTGTGCGGTGATGTCCGTGCCTACTCCTAGTGTGTGGGCCATGAAGAACTACAGCAGCATTCACCAGTCCGTTCAGTCCACTTTCCCGGCCGACGTGAGTAAGAGCGAACTCACCACTGAGATCCTCTACCACCACCATGACACTCTTCGCTCCATCGAGAGCATCATCCGTCACCCACGCTCGCTCGCGCGACCCACTCCGCAATGGCGGCCGCCATCAAAGGTGTTGCCACCAGTGGACATACAGGGTGGCGAATCATTACCGCTGACCTTTACTGTCTCGCGCCACCGCGTGGGCGAGCGCGCCAAGGCTCGCGTATTGGGCTACGGCGAAAGGCGCGTGCCGTCCTACCTCATTACGGTGCGCATCACCGACCCCACCGGCCGCCCGGTTTCCCCTTCGTTGGCGGAAGCATGGGTGCGGGCCTTAGTCCCAGAGGAGCTCGTCTCCGCAGTGCATGAAATTTCCAGCAGCAGCGCGGCCACATTTGTGTGGCTGGTGGATAGCGCTTATACCCCGGTGCATTCACCGCTCTCCCTCTTCGAGGGCTTCAGGCAAGCCGCCTAATACACACCTTGCCTCTGACTCATGCGGGTGTAACCCGAGTCGTCGGAGCTGCGCAGCTTTGAGAGCTCTTAGTGCTTTTAGAATTAGTGCTTTTAGAAGTAGCGCTGCATCCGGCCCAAGAGGTTGCGGGGCGGTTCCTCATCAAGAGAAAGCGTGAACCTGTCCTGTGTTAAAACGCGATCACGGGATGGGCGTGTCTCCGGAGAGTCATAAAGGCGGAGGATGGGCTGCGGCGCAAAGCGAATAGCTACGCAGACTACGAGTGCCGTGAACGCCTTATCAATCAGGTCCGAGCTCAAGCTCTGCAAAAGAACGGCGAGGCGCTCATCGTGCAGAATCAACTCCCACAGTGCCATGAGCTTAATGGGGCCACTCTGCCCATACTCCCCGGGCAGGAGCAAAGTACACATCGTGGTCAACAGTCCGGCAACTATCCCCACACCAGCGCCGGTGAGCATCATGACCAGCATCCGATTAAAGGCACCGCGACGCGCCAGCCAGCCAAACAGGTAGGCCACCACCAGAGCTACCGGTAGGTACACCAAGAGCAACGGGTTGTTGATGCTGGCCAAACACGCAGTCAAGAGCGCCGTGCCCATTCCCAAGACGGGCCCGTAGATAATTGCCACGAATGCCGTACCCATCATGTCCAGATACAAGGGCACGTTCGCGTTGAAGATCAACGATGACAACAACAAATTGACCGCCACCGCCAGCAATGGATTGAAAAGCGCGTGATGCCCTAGAGAACGCCACTGTGCGGCAAGGAAGAGGAGTGCGCCGAGCAGGGTCAGGCACCACACACTGCTGGAGAGGACGGAGCCAAAAACATAGTCCCCGCTACCGTAGTTCGAATTCAGCGACAGGACCCAAGCCAGAGCCACGCACACTAGTGCGGAGCCAACACACAGATGTTGGCTCCGAGATGCCTTCTTGTCCGGCATGTGTTTTGGTTGCTCCTGATTACCGTAGGGAAAAGTACGCACCTACCCTACCCCGGGAACTTTTAGTCCTCAGAGTCACCGTCGCAATCGGCGTCCTCTGCTTCGTCCTCGTCGTAGTCCTCGTCCTCGTCATCATCGTCGTCGAAGAGAACGTCGTCCTCGTCTTCATCGTCGGCGCCGAAGATGTCATAGACCTCAGGCTCGTCGAAGTCAGAGTCATCGATGCTCACCAGCTGGGCTTCCCAGTCCAGGGCTTGATCAGAAACCAGGCTCAGCACGTCAAAGAGGCGGTCGAAGTCAGTGTAGGTACCCAGTTCAAGGGCCTCGGCGGGAACCTCGATGATGGGGGCTAGCCCGCCGTCCTCGTCTTCCGCATCACCGAAGATGGCAACGCGCTCTTCCTCACTCATGTCCTCCGGGCTATCAAATTCCCAGAGCTTGCTGATTGCTTCGTCTTCCAGCTCGTCGAGCTCCTCCTCGTCAAAGTCGAAGGAGAGGAAACGCACGACCGCGCTCGGGACGCCGTCGATGGTCTCCACCAGCACGCGCAGCTCCGAGTCGTTGGCTACCTCCGCCACGACGAGGTTCGGGTTGAACTCATCCTGGAGAAACTCCAACTCAGCGATGCGTTCATCGGTGCCCTCCAGCAGGTCACGCAGCACGGTTACCACCTGGTCGGTGGCGATGTGACGCGACACAGCCTCGACGGCATCCTCCACGGAGAACGCCACGGAAACTAAAACGGCCTCGAAGTCTTCATCGTCTTCATCCACATCGGCTGCGGCAATGTAGACGTTGGCCGCCGGCAGGATGGGGTCAATTTCCACAAACTGGATTTCCAAATCGGAGGTGATGGGCACGAACATCACATCGTCGTTGACGCGGGACTCAATGCCCTCCCCGTCCAGCGCAGAGGCGATATCTTCAAAAAAGCTCATGTGATTAACATCCGTCCATGTGGGAGTCTCACCCAGGCTGCTGCCAAGGCCCCACACATCTTACCTGCGATCCCCATCAATAGCTCTCCTCATTGAGCAGGAATCCCAGTTCCTTCAGAATCTCTGGGCGCCCAGTGCCCCACTCCAACATGTCGTAGGCCTCCCATGCTTGGCGACGCCCCTCCATCGGCGCCTCCTCCACGCGCGGCTCCACATCGAAAACCATGGTCGAGCGCTCTGGGGCTGTGTACTGCGGCCAATCCTCTCGCGGAGCCCCGCCCCGGATGAATTCGCCCCATTGCGTCTGCATGGCCCCGGTTACGTTCTCCATTTCGGAAGGCTTGGCGATGGTGTTCAGGAAGGAGACGCGCGACGCTCCTGGGTCGCCAAAAATATTGGAGAGCTCCATCGAGTGCATCGCCCCCAATCCCAACCAGCGCAGTGCTGCCGGCGCGAAGTCGAAACGGTACATCCACGTCGGATAGCGCCGTGCGTGTTCGGAGGCCACGCGGACGGTGGGGGCCCAGAAGAGGGCGTCGGTCAGCAAGTCCCCAAAGTCGCGGCGTGAGACCGCACCGCCATATGCCGCAATGACGTCCGGCGCACTCTCCGGATCGAAAGAGGCTAGCAGCCGCAGGGCCGCGCGCTCGCGGGCGCGCTGGCGTTGGAAGAGGAACTTTCCAAAGCTAGCCTCACCGGAGTTGGTTCCCACCAGCAGCGGCACTGGGTGTTGGTTGCCGTCCGCAAAGGCTTCGATGGGATGTTGCGGGATGAGGTCACCGTCGACAGTCGGCGCGTAGCAGGAGTTCAGGTACAGCAACTCGCCCGCGCGCCACATCATGGACTGACCTGAGCGCACCAAGTCCGCGAAATCTTCGCGGCGGAGATCATCCGCTGTGGTATCGCGCGGCAAAGCCATCTTGTGAACCAGCTCGCGGGCCCAAAACACCGACTGCGCACGCGAATGAATCATGCCTATCGGCGGCGACTGCGCAATCGCGCGGTGGAAGAGCCCTTCTGCACGCGGCACCGCCATGAGTGTCAGGACCGCTGCGCCGCCGGCGGATTCGCCCATGAGCGTGACGTTGTCTGGGTCCCCACCGAAGGCAGCGATATTCTCGCGCACCCACTCCAACGCTAAGACCTGATCCGCCACAGCCGGGTTGGCACAGGCCTCTCCGCCCAAGCTGCGGACATCAAGGTAGCCCAAGGCGCCTAAGCGGAAATTCACCGAAACATAGACCACGTCCATCTGGGCTGCGAACTCGAAGCCGCGCAACATCAGCATGTGGGAGGAGCCGACGATAAAACTGCCGCCGTGCAGATACACCACGACGGGCAGCTTCTCCCCTGCCATAGAAGTCGCCGGAGCCCCAGAACTCGCCAAAGTGTCCGAGGGGACGCTGCGGTGTGGGCGGACAATATCGAGGGTCAAGCAATCTTCCGCGCCTTCGATGCGATCCGTCCAGGAATAGACCGGTTGCGGGGCCACGTGCCCGAACTCGCGACAATCCCGGATCCCTTCCCACGCCGGGGCAGGCCGCGGCTCCATGAAACGGTTGGCCCCAGATGTATCAGCGCCGAAAGGGATGCCACGCCACGAGCGCACCGGCGCAGAAATCGGGCGGTCCGGGCGCAAATCTTCCTCAATGCAACCGCGCACCCAACCTCCTGTGGTGAGTACCGTGAGGTCGTCGGCAAGCGCGGTGCGTGCCGCCTCCTGCGCGGCGCGGGCACGGGCATGCAGGGATTCGGCAAGCAAGCGCGCCGCTGCTGCGCCGACCTCACGCGAGGGGGAAGGCTCAAACTCGCTCATGCCTCTTACCCTAATGCGCTAACCTGCTGGCGCGCTGAATAAAACGTTTTCGATACGGTGGTAAACATACAGTTCAGATTCACAATCAGATTTAGTTAAAAAGTTAGGTGAGACAATGTTGGACAAAGTCTTTGGCAAGGACAGCAAAGATAAGGCAGTTAGTCGCCGGGAAGCATCGGTCGATCAAGCCGGCTCAGCAGAGGCCGTGGGCACCTTAGAGGTAGACGAGGCCAACCGCATCACGAAGGGATTCCTGGGGGCCATCGACAAGATCGTCTCCGTCCAGTCCTCCGTCATCATTAACTATGTCGAGGGCGTGAAGAAGCGCAATCCCGATGCCAGCCCGGCGGAGCTCCAGGAGCTCATTGACAAGCACTTCATGAACATCATCACCGGTACAGGTGCTGCCGCGGGCGCCTCCGCGGCTATCCCCGGCATCGGCCTGGTCACCGGCGCGGCCACTATCGGTGCGGAATCCCTAGTCTTCCTCGAGGCCGCGGCGTGGTACATCCTGGCCTCCGCGCACCTGCGCGGTGACGACATCCGGGATAAGGAGCGCCGCCGCGCGCTGGTTTTGGTGGTGCTCACCGGCTCCCAGGGCAGCGCGTTGGTCGATACCTTTGTGGGTGATGCAACCTCGCTGTCCGGCGTCACCTCCGCAGCTACCCTCTCGCGATTCTCCGGCCCCACCCTTAGCGGCCTCAACGGCCGCTTGACCAAGCTATTCATGAGGCAGGCCACCAAGAAGCTCAAGTGGGCATGGGTGTCCAAGCTGCTGCCGATGGGTGTGGGCGCGGTGCTGGGAACGACCGCCAACCGTAAATTGGGACGCCAAGTGATCAACCATGCGGGCACCCAGCTCTCCCCCCTGCAGGGGGAATAAAAGGGGCGAAACCCGCCCAGGGTAGTGAGCAAACTTACAAGGGCCGTATCATAAAGGGAGACACTTTTCGGGGTGCCTTTCGCACCCGTGGATTGGCCTACTAGAGTCGAACAAAGACAAACTTAGAAGCACAGAAAGAGGCGAGCATCTGCCGTGAGCAACTCGAGCATCTATGGCCCGAATGCGTGGCTGATTGACGAACAGTTTCAGCAGTACTCCAAGGACCCGAACTCCGTAGACAAGGAGTGGCGCGAGTACTTTGAGGCCAACGGGGCACCGAAGTCGGCCGCACAGTCCAAGGCTGCGAACGCTCAATCCAGCACCCCCACCCAGAAGAAGAGCGCGGCACAGGCCGCGCCGAAGAAGGCCCAGGCTGCGGAGAAGTCTTCCGCTGCTCCGAGTGCTAAGGCACCGAGCGATTCCAAGGCTCCCGCCGCCGAGAAGGCTGCGAAGAAGACGGCGAAGAAGTCTGAGTCCCCGCTGGACCGCATCAAGGAAGCACCGGAGCCGGGCTCCCGCGTACTCAAGGGCATGTTCAAGGCAATCGCCAAGAACATGGACGAGTCCCTGGAGATCCCCACCGCTACCACGGTGCGCGATATCCCGGTCAAGCTCATGTGGGAAAACCGCGCGATGATCAACGATCACCTCAAGCGCACCCGCGGCGGCAAGATCTCCTTCACCCACATCCTGGGCTACGCGCTGGTGAAGGCCGTGCAGATCCACCCGGACATGAACGTGCGCTACGAGCTGCAGGACGGCAAGCCCACCGTCGTCCAGCCGGAGCACGTCAACCTGGGTCTGGCCATCGACCTTCCGCAGAAGGATGGCTCCCGCGCCCTCGTCGTCGCTGCCATCAAGGAAGCGGAGAACAAGACCTTCTCCGAGTTCATCGATGCCTACCAGGACATCGTTGACCGCTCCCGCAAGAACAAGCTGACGATGGATGACTTCTCCGGAGTCACCATCAACCTGACCAACCCGGGCGGCATCGGCACCCGCCACTCCATCGCCCGTCTGACCAAGGGCTCCGGCTCCATCATCGGTGTGGGCTCCATGGACTACCCGGCAGAATTCGCCGGTACCTCTGCCGACCGCTTGGCGGACCTCGGCGTCGGCCGCCTGGTTACCCTGACCTCCACCTACGACCACCGCGTCATTCAGGGCGCGGAGTCTGGTGAGTTCCTGCGCACCGTGGGCCAGCTGATTCTGGACGATGCCTTCTGGGACGAGCTCTTCGAATCGATGGGCGTTCCCTACCAGCCCTTCCGCTGGGCTGCCGACGTCCCCAACACGGGCGTCGACAAGAACACGCGCGTCATGCAGTACATCGAGGCCTACCGCTCCCGTGGCCACCTGCTCGCGGACATCAACCCGCTGGGTTGGAAGCAGCCGGGTCTGCCCTGGCCGGACCACCGCGACTTGGACCTGGCTACCCACGGCCTGACCATCTGGGACCTGGACCGCACTTTCAACGTCGGCGGTTTCGGTGGCAAGGAGACCATGACGCTGCGTGAGGTGGTCAGCCGCCTGCGCGCCGCCTACACCCTCAAGGTTGGCTCCGAGTACGCCCACATCCTGGACCGCGATGAGCGCGGCTGGCTGCAGGAGCAGATTGAGGCCGGAATGCCGAAGCCGACCAACTCCGAGCAGAAGTACATCCTGCAGAAGGTCAACGCCGCTGAGGCATTCGAGAACTTCCTGCAGACCAAGTACGTGGGCCAGAAGCGCTTCTCCCTGGAGGGTGCTGAGTCCCTCATCGCCCTGCTGGATTCCATCGTGGACACCGCCGCTGGCCAGGACCTCGACGAGGTCGTCATCGGCATGCCGCACCGCGGCCGCCTCAACGTGCTCTTCAACATTGTGGGCAAGCCGTTGGCGGATATCTTCGGCGAGTTCGATGGCAACTACAAGGGCGGCCAGATGGGCGGCTCCGGTGACGTGAAGTACCACCTGGGCGCCGAGGGCGAGCACCTGCAGATGTTCGGTGACGGCGAAATCAAGGTCACCTTGGCCGCTAACCCGTCTCACCTCGAGGCTGTTGACCCGGTCATGGAAGGTATCGCACGCGCCAAGCAGGACATCCTGGACAAGGGCGCCGGCGCACACACCGTGGTGCCGATCATGCTCCACGGCGATGCTTCCTTCACCGGCCTGGGCGTGGTCCAGGAGACCATCAACCTGTCCCAGCTGCGCGGCTACACCACCGGCGGCACCGTCCACGTTGTGGTCAACAACCAGGTGGGCTTCACCACTACCCCGGATTCCGGCCGTTCCACGCACTACGCCACCGACCTGGCTAAGGGCTTCGACTGCCCGGTCTTCCACGTCAACGGCGACAACCCGGAGGCTGTTGTCTGGGTGGGCAAGCTCGCTACCGAGTACCGCCGTCGCTTTGGCAAGGACGTCTTCATTGACCTCGTGTGCTACCGCCTGCGCGGCCACAACGAGGCCGATGACCCGTCCATGACCCAGCCGCTGCTGTACGACATCATCGATGACCACAAGTCCGTTCGTGAGCGCTACACCGAGGAGCTCATCGGCCGTGGTGACCTCTCCGATGAAGAGGCTGAGGCAGCTGCACGCGACTTCCACGACCAGATGGAGTCCGTCTTCGCCGACCACAAGAAGGCTGAAGAAGCTGGCCCGAAGGAGCAGACCGGCATTACTTCCTCCCAGGAGCTGACCCGTGGTCTGGACACCTCCATCACTGCCGAGGAGATCGCCGAGATTGGTGACGCCTACGGCACCCCTCCGGAGGGCTTCGAGTACCACAAGCGTGTGGCCAAGGTGGCTAAGGACCGCCAGAAGTCTGCTCGCGAGGGCGGCATCGACTGGGGCTGGGGCGAGCTCATCGCCTTCGGTTCCCTGGCTAACGCCGGCAAGGTCGTGCGTCTGGCCGGTGAGGATTCCCGCCGCGGTACCTTCACCCAGCGCCACGCTGTGGCCTTCGACCCGCGCACGGGCAACGAGTACAACCCGGTTGCCCGCCTGGCTGAGTCCAAGGGCAATGGCGGCAAGTTCATGGTCTACAACTCCGCGCTGACCGAGTTCGCTGGCATGGGCTACGAGTACGGCTACACCGTGGGTAACCCGGATGCTGTCGTGGCTTGGGAGGCACAGTTCGGTGACTTCGCCAACGGTGCGCAGACCATCATCGATGAGTACGTCTCCTCCGGTGAGGCCAAGTGGGGCCAGCTCTCCAGCCTGATCCTGCTGCTGCCGCACGGCTACGAAGGCCAGGGCCCGGACCACTCCTCCGCCCGCATTGAGCGCTTCCTGCAGCTATGTGCTGAGGGCTCCATGACCGTGGCCCAGCCGTCTACTCCGGCTAACCACTTCCACCTGCTGCGCCGCCAGGCACTCGGTGAGATGAAGCGCCCGCTGGTGGTCTTCACCCCGAAGTCCATGCTGCGTAACAAGGCCGCGACCTCTTCCGTGGAGGACTTCACTGAGGTCAAGAAGTTCCAGTCCGTCATCAACGACCCGAACTACGTTGACATCAACGGCAAGAAGGTCGGCGATACCGACAAGGTCAAGACCATCATGCTGGTCTCCGGCAAGCTCTACTGGGAGCTGGCCAAGAAGAAGGAAGCCGATGGCCGCGACGACATCGCCATCGTGCGCGTGGAGATGCTCCACCCGATTCCGTTCAACCGCCTGCGTGAGGCTTTCGAGGCCTACCCGAACGCAACGCAGATTCGCTTCGTACAGGACGAGCCGGCCAACCAGGGCCCGTGGCCGTTCTACAACGAGCACCTGCGCGACCTCATCCCGGACATGCCGGAGATGGTCCGCGTCTCCCGCCGCTCGCAGTCTTCGACTGCTACCGGTAACGCGAAGGTTCACCAGATTGAGCAGAAGAACCTGCTGGAGGAAGCCTTCGACGTCTAAAGGCGTTCCGACCCAAGGCGCAAGAACATAGCGCCCAACAAGGCCCCGGCCACCACGAACTCACAGCGAGTGTGGTGGCTGGGGCCTTTTATCGTGTTAGGGAGAGGGCGGGATCGGCCCGTCGACACTCTATCTCCGTTCTACGAACAAGGTTGTGTCTTAGCTGAAGACACTCATGCGCAGGACCGCTGAAGGCGGGTACTGAAACGCCCGTGCTTGAAAGCGCAACATTGCAGTCTCCACTGTCATGTCTGCCAACTAGTCCCCCGCGACCAAGGCCACGCTCCTCCCCCTTCGCGCTTGTTCAGAAGACTGAAATGGTAGCGGTGTGG
>NZ_KV818339.1:0-444 GCF_001814885.1 Corynebacterium sp. HMSC068G04
TGGACGCAAGCCTCGGCAAGTGATGGGCGCAAACACACAACCCCGAATTCGGTGACGCATTACCAGTACTCTCACAATCGGGCTAGGCGCAGCCTGCGCGGAATCAGCGAGCAAGTCGCAAAAGCCAAACGGGCTGTTGACGGCGATATCGCTATCAAGCGTAACCGCTATATCGATCTTTCCGCCCCGAACAAGAAGGTCAACTACGCTCTTGCTGCCAAACACCGAGCCCTAGCCGGAATCAAAGGCTATGAAACCGACCTGACTACTCTTGCCGCTCAGGAGGCTATCGGGCATTACCGCAGGCTATTCAACATTGAGAAATCATTTCGGATGTCGAAATCAGACCTGAAAGCACGCCCAATCTACGCCAGGAAACAAGACTCCATCACAGCACATCTCAACATTGTCATGGGCCTGACCCCCGGAAAGTAGACACGTCGG
>NZ_KV818340.1:0-46801 GCF_001814885.1 Corynebacterium sp. HMSC068G04
ACGGCTCTCCGCCCAACTTTGCAACAGCACCTATCATATATAGTACATGCCAGCTAAAGGCTTTCATCTTTACACAGCGTTGGATTTGTACTCGCGCAAGGTTGTGGGATGGACTGTCCAACACCGACAGGAAAAGACCATCGCTACACGCCTGATTGAACAAGTCATTGCTGACCAGGAGCTCAACGGTCACAGCGTTGAAGTCGTACACACCGACAACGGCAAAGTCATGACCTCACACATGATGAAGGACATGCTGGATGAACACGGCGTGCAGCTGTCATTAATTCGGCCGAATGTTTCGAATGACAATCCATTTGAAGAGTCATCACATCGCACAATCAAGCATCACCGCTATGCGTTAGAAACCTATGATGATATCCAGCATGCGCAGAAAGTCATCGGCAGGATTATCGACGAATACAATAACCGTGACCGCCACAGCGGGCTGAATGGATACACACCTAGTGAAGTGTATTCAGGCACGTGGCGTGACATCCTTGAACATCGCCGAGCAAAGGAAACCGTCTACTACGCGACGCACCCGCACCGCAGACCCAGACCCCGGAAATCCGTCTACAAGCCACCACCTAAAACGGTAGAAATCAACAACGGCAAACCCCTAGCGCCCGAGACATCGAGCGCGTAAAGTAACAACCACGTCAAACAGGGGGATGTTCACAACTCAAAGGCAGGCGCCGATCGAGGGCAAAGGGACCAAAGTAAGAGGACCAAACTAGAGGGACCATCAAGCGAGCCTCTCCACATCCCCGGTTGGCGGGTTACTTATACGCCGAGAAGCCCGTAATCTTCTTGCCCATGATGAGGGATTGCACGGTATCGGTGCCCTCGTAGGTGTGCATGGCCTCGATGTCGGCGAAGTGGCGCGCGATGTCGTTTTCCAGCAGGATGCCAACTCCGCCGAGCATGTCGCGAGCATCGGCAGCAATGCGGCGAGCCGCACGCGTGTTGTGGAGCTTTGCCGCCGAGGCCTGCTCTGGGGCCAAGGTGCCCGCGGTTTCTCGCTGAGAAACCTCACGGCACGTCAGCATCATCTGACTAAGATCCAAGACCATGTTGGCCAAGCGCTGCTGAATAATCTGAGCCTTGGCCAGCTCACGGCCAAACTGGACACGCTCCAGCACATAAGAACGAGCAATCTCGTAGCAGGCCACCGCCGAACCGAGTGCCATCCAGGACACGCCAATGCGCGTCGCGGTGAGCACGCGGGAGACGTCCTTGAAGCTGCGGCAGCCCGGAAGCTGGTTGGCGGCAGGAATGCGGCAATCGGTCAACGTGATGTGTGCCTGGTGAATCGCACGCAGAGAGAGCTTGCCCTCGATGACGGTGGCGGAGTAGCCGGGGGTTTCCTGCGGGACGATGAAGCCGCTAACGTTACCGTCTTCCATACGGGCGTAGATGATGGTGATGCCGCCAGAGGCGCCATTGCCAATCCACTTCTTTTCGCCGTTGAGGACCCACTCGTCACCATCGCGAACCGCGGTAGTTTCCAAAGCGATGGAGTCCGATCCGTGTGCGGGCTCGGTCAGGCCGAATGCGCCAAGCAGCGAGCAGCTAGCCATCTGTGGCAAGTACGAAGCCTTCTGTTCCTCCGAGCCCAACATGGCAATGGAGCGCATAGCCAACCCCGCCTGGACCGCAATAACGGTACCCATCGAGGCATCCGCGCGCGTGATTTCCATGAGCGTAAGGCCAGCACCAAGCGTGGACATCTGCTCGTGACCTTCCACAGCCAGGCCATCAGTCATCACATCCAAGGAACCCAAACGCTCCACCAAGTCCAGCGGATACTCAGATGCCTGCCAGTGCTTGTTGATCACCGGGTCGGAGTACTCGCGGAACTGAGCGGCACGTTTCCAGCCAGCAGCATCGGCCTCAGAGAGGTCGTCGAAGACGCCGAGGAAGTCAGTGGTGCGCTCAAAGAGATTGTGGGACATGGTTGCTTCTCCAGGTAATACGAATGACGATTAGCCACAATTGTGACGTGTATCTCGACACCTGTCAAGCAGTTGCCCTGTACACTAACCACCATTAGCTAGAACAGGAGGACGCCCCACCGTGGCCAACCAGAAACGTCGCGACCAAATCGCCGCCGCCGCACTCGACCTCTTTGACCAACGCGGCTATCACGCCACCGGCATGGAGGACATCGCCAAAGCCGTCGGCATGCGCGCCTCCAGCCTGTACAACCACTACTCCTCCAAACAAGAGCTTCTCGCCGAAGTCACCATCACCGCCATGGAGGACCTCCTGCGCGCCAACGCCGCCTGCCTCGCCGGGCTGAGCGATCCCCGCGACAAGCTCGTCGCCACCATGAAAGCCCACGTCATCTACCACGCCACCCACGCCCGGCGCGTCCGCGTGGTCAACAACGAGCTCACCAACCTCGAAGAGCCTCACAAATCCGTCGTCCTGCAACTGCGCCGCGACTATGTCGCACGGTGGATGGCCGTGGTCAACGAGGGAGACTTTCACGCGGAGAACCTCAAAATCGCCTGCTGGGCGCTCATCGATATGGGCATCGGCGTGGCCCAATGGTTCAGCCCCGACGGGGATTACACCGCCGAGGCTTTAGGTGACATGTACGGCCAGTTCGCCCTGCGCCAACTTACCTAGGGTGCACAACCAATCTGCTGCTCTTCCTCACGCCCATCCGGGTACTGCACGCGCACGCGGGAGTAGACCTCGGCGTGGTAGCCGCAGGCCACGCGCTTATCGACGACCACCTTGACCCGATCCTCGCTAAACTCGCCCTCCGCGCAGTTGGGATCACAGTTGTTCTCGATAGCCACGCCGTCTGCCTCCGCGGCATCCGCACCCCAGTGCTGCCATTCAAGCTGGTTGACCAAGTAGTTATTATCCGCACAGGCCAGCGAGATGCGGTCCGGGCCCTCCAGGCCCGTGACGGAGACACAGTCCAAAATGGCCGTGGCATCGATGGTGGTTTCCACGTCTGGGCCTACGAGTCCAACCACGCGCACCAACTGGCCGGTGGCGGGCAGGACGGAGAAGGAGACGCGGTCGGAATCGCGAATCACGGTGACCAGCTGGTCCTCGCCTTCGCCCTCAACGGTGCCGACCTCATTGCCATCCGCCTCCGCCAGCATGTCATAGGCAATCTTCTGCTGCTCGCTACTCAGTCCCGGCTGGAGCAGCAGCTCCAGCGCGCCTAGCGCGCGATTCGGGGCGGAATCCGCCAGCTTCTCCAGCCCGGCGCGGTCGGTAGCAACGACGAGCTCCTCCGGGTTGATGGAGGGCTGCGGGTCGAAGCCCGGCACCTCGCCTTGCGAGGAGACCTCCACGGCACCGCCAGCATCCACCGCATATTCGGTGATTGCCGTGGCATCGCCGAGGGTATCGACACGCTTCATGTATTCCTTCGCGGTCACGCCCTTATCCACGGCATCGGGCTGGGTTGCGGCTGCCTCGCCGGCCTGGGTCAGAATCTCTGCCGCCGAGGCCACCGGCTCCGAATAATTGAGCAGCGGGAAGGCACCGCCGATGAGCGCGAGCACCGCGACGGACGCCGCCGCAATGGTCCACGTGGGGCGGCCCTTCGTGATCTTTGCGAGGGTGTCTTCGGAGCGGGTGAGGGAGGCGTCGTCAAGCGCAGTGTCGGGAACGGGGTTGGCGGCGCGGAGTTTGTCGAGAGAGTTAGACATCGGTTTCTCCTGTGAGTTCGGAAAGGTGGGTGCGTGCGCGGTGCAGGCGAACGCGCACGTTGTTGCGGGAAATGCCGAGGACCTCGGCGATATCGGGATGGTCGAGCCCCTCCCAGGCATGGAGAGTGAGAATTTCGCGCTCGGCGTGCGAGAGCTGCATCAGCGCGCGCGTGATGTCGAGGTTGGCATCGACTGCGTCATAGCCGGCGTAGGACTCCAGCTCGTGATCATCGAGGTTCTCCGTCTCCCGGCGGGTGCGGTAGAACTCGCGCATCACGTTGCGGGCGATGCCATACAGCCACGGCAGCGGCGTGCCGCGCAACGAGTCGAAGCCGGCCCACGCCCGCTCGAAAACGTCGGCCGCCAGCTCTTCGGCATGGCTCGGTGGGACGCGGCGGCGCAGGTAGGCCAGCACCGCCGGATAATGCTCGCGGAACAGGCGGGAGAACTCCCGCTTGCGCGAACCAGGCAAGGTAAGGACAGACACTAATTAACTCCAGATTCCTATTGGGCTCACTGAGTATGTTGCACCAGACGCCCAAGCGTTACAGCGGACTGATCAAATGGTTTACTAAAGGGGATGGAACCTCTCGAGCTCTCCGCCCTGACGGGCACGCAGTCGCGCACCTACGGCACGCGCAAGATCACTAAACACATGATCTCAGCACCTGTGCACGTGGCCATTGCACTGTGGGACGAGCGCTGGGATTCTGCGCAGGACGGGACTATCGACGGCTGGGTCATTGCCGTCAACACCACGAAGACGCGCTTTGTGCGCAAGGGCCAGATCATAAAGGGCGACATCGTTGAGGTGGCCGTCCGCGAGTTGGAGAAGGCCACGAAGAATATTCGGGGGCGCAAGTGGATCGTCACCGGCCGCCGGCAGGCGGCGCTGCGGGCTGCGTTGGAGGAGCGCGGTTACACCGTGACGGGGAGTTTTGCGGAGGAGAATAGGGCGTCGAAAAGCGCCAGCTCCGTGCGGCGCAAGCAGGCCGGCATCACCGCGCGCCGCGCGAAGAAGGAGGGCGAGGCGCCGCGCAAGAAGCAGGTCGTAAAGGTAGAAACGCCGAAAGCGCACTGGTGGCCGAACTTCTCGACGGCCTCCTCCTGGCCGGAGGGCGCTACCGTGCGCATCGCTACGGATGCCTCCTCGGACACGGTATTCAAGGGCTCCATGTGCTTCGTGGCCAGCAATGGCGACTACCGGTTGCGCACGCGCAAGACGACGGCGAGCACCGATGAGCTTGAGCTCGAATCCTTGACGCTCGCACTGAAGTACCTGCTCAAGGTTGGCGCAACCAAGGCGATCATCGAGTCGGACTCCGTCGCCGCCTTGGAGGCGGTGGAGCAGATTCGGACGAAGGGCTCAAAGGCGGTGCGCTCCCGCGGCATGTGGCGGGGGCTATCCTCGGGCTCGCGCTCGCGCTTCCAGCAGGCATGGCACGACGTGGAGGGGATCTGCGAGGTAACCATCCGTCGGGTGATGGGGCATGCGGGTGACCCGCTGAACCGGGCGGCGGACCAGATTGCGTACATGGGCCTGCGCGCAATTGCGCATCCGATGAAGCAATCGCGGGCGACGCTGAAAGAGGGCATCGCGAAGACGCTGGCTAAGCTCTAATTCGGGGTTCGGCGCACTGGTGGCCTAGGGTAAATCGCATGAGCAATCCCTTTGACTCCAATCCTTTTGAGGAGCCGGCCAAGCCTTTCAGCGGCCGTGGAGCGAACCCCTTCGCGGAGCCCGCGCGTGAGGCGTATGCGGCGCCTTCTGCGACTCCGCCTGTGACGCCTTTCGCGGATCCTTTTGCTGAGCCTTTTGCCGAGTCTGAGCACGCATACGCCCCGGCCCCGCTGCAGGACTATTCCCTCGAGCAGCACTCAACGGGCGGCAAGATTCACCGCTTTTCCGTCTTCAAGGGCCTGCTCAGCCTGTTCTCATTCTTGGTCGGCTTCACCGCGATTACCGATGGCGACGTAGCCTTCGGCCTCGGCTTCGCTTTGCCCGGCGCGTGGTACTTCATCAAAACGCTGCAGCAGAAAGCCAACCCGACCACGCCGCAGAAGCGCCACTGGTTTGTCATCTGGTTGGTTGCCCTCGTGCTCATCTTCTTCGGCGCCTAGCAACCACCCGCCTCCACACGATGCGCAGCAGCGAATGCGGAGTCGCCACCACCTCGCGCAGGTAGTTCCACGGGCGGTCTTTCCGCGGGGTGCCAACGCCGTGCATGCGGACCCGAATCCCTAGGTGCCAGGCCCACAGGCGGGTGCGCAGCACGTGGAAGTCATTGGTCACAACGCGAAAATAGCTATAGTCCGGGCACAGCGCATGCGCGCGCTCGAGGTTCTCGTTGGTGCTCGTAGCGAGTGGTTCGAGGCGAATCCGCTCCGGATTAACGCCCCGCTCGATGAGGTAGCGCGCCATCGGCTCCGCTTCCCCGTAACCGGATACGATGATCGGCTCCTCCGGCAGCACGCGCGCCATCACCACCGCGCGGTCCAAGCGGCTGCGCAGCAGCGAGCCCGGCTCGCCGCCCTCCACGCGCGCGCCCAACACCAGAAGCGGAAACTGCATGCCCGCTAGCTTAGCGTGCATACTGGTCAGCATGAGTATGTGCGTAGTCGGCTCTTAAGATCAATCTCCCCGGTCGACTTCCCGCTTTATTCGCCGAGGAGCTGGGAACGCAGGTTCTCGTCCTTCTTCTCTACCTCGGCGGCCATGTTCTCCTGGTAGGCCGCCATCTTCTCCACGAGGGCTGGGTCGCCCGCGGAGAGGATGCGCACGGCGAGCAAGCCGGCGTTCTTGGCACCACCGATGGATACGGTGGCCACCGGAACGCCACCCGGCATCTGCACGATGGAAAGCAGCGAATCGAGACCATCGAGATCCTTCAGCGCGCGCGGGATGCCGATGACCGGCAGCGGCGTGGCTGCGGCAACCATGCCCGGCAGGTGGGCCGCACCACCGGCACAAGCGATGATGGCTTTGAGCCCGCGTTCGTGGGCGGACTTGGCATAAGCCAGCATCTTTTCTGGGGTGCGGTGCGCACTGACGACGCCCACCTCAAAGGGCACGCCGAACTCGGCGAGCACCTCTGCGGCGGGCTTGACGGTGGGCCAATCGGAATCAGAGCCCATGATCAGGCCGACTAGTGGTTCCATAAAAACTCTCCTTATTAAATAGGTTTCAAGCTCGCTGCGGGCTTAAGTCCACTGCGCGTGGACGAGGAAGTGGGCGGCATCGTGGGCGATGCCGCGGGTTTCCTCCACGTCCTCACCAACGACGTTGACATGGCCGATCTTGCGGCCCGGCTGGTGGTCCTTGCCGTAGAGGTGGATCTTCGCCTCTGGGTAGCGCTCCATCACTTCGCGGACGCGCTGCGACATGGGCATCTGCGGATCTTCTTCGGCACCCAGCACATTGGCCATCACCGTGACCGGGGCCAGGGCTGCGGTAGAGCCCAGCGGCAGGTCCAGCACGGCGCGCAGGTGCTGCTCGAACTGCGAGGTCACGCAACCATCCTGGGTCCAGTGGCCGGTATTGTGCGGGCGCATGGCCAGCTCGTTGACGGCGATATCCTCCTCAACAACCGCACCCGGCGCACCGGAGGCGGAAGCAATGATGGAGCCGGCGTCTTGCTGCGTGGCGAAGGCAAAGAGCTCCACTGCAAGCACGCCAGTCACGCCGAGCTCGGTAGCTACCTTGATGCCTACCTGAATGGCGCGCTCTGCCAACTCCGGGGACAGGTTCGGGGCGGGTGCGAACGCTTCGGCGCAAATGCCATCGCGCTGCACGGACTCGGTGACCGGCCAAGCCTTCACTTCGCCGGAGGGGCGGCGGGCGACGAGCACGGACAGCTCGCGGGTAAGGGCCACTTTTTCCTCAGCCATCAGCGGGGTGCCTGCCGCGAGAAGTTCTTCTACCAGCGGCTCCAGCTCCTCCGCAGAGGGGAACCACACGCCATGGCCGTCGTAGCCGCCGCGGCGGGCTTTGAGACACACGTGACCGTCGACAAGCGCGGCAAAATCCCGCGCATCCTCCACCGAGTCGATAGCAGCAAAGCGTGGCACCGGGGCGCCCAGCTCGGCCAGCTTCTGGCGCATGAGCAGCTTGTCCTGCGCGTAGAGGAGGGCGGAAGGCTGGGGCTGAACGTTGAGACCGTCGGCGATGAGCGCCTGGACGTGCTCCGTGGGGACGTGCTCGTGCTCAAAAGTAATTGCGTCCGCGCCTTCCGAAGCGGCGGTGAGCACGTCGAGATCGTGGTAGTCGCCCAAAACGACGTCCGGGATCACCTGGGCGGCGGACTTGTCTGGCGCGGAGGCCAGCACGCGCAGGTGGATGTCGAGCTCAGCCGCGGCCGGCTGCATCATGCGCGCAAGCTGGCCATCTCCAAAAACAGTAACGGTTGGTTTGTGTTGTTCACTCACTCCTTCAATACTAGCCTTGGGGCCATGATCGTCCGGCATACCATCTTTCAGAACTCCCTCATGACCGCCCTGTTGGACGGTATTTACGACGGCGAAATGACCATTGGTGAGCTTTTGGGTAAGGGCAATTTCGGCATCGGCACCTTCGATGCGCTGGACGGGGAGATGATCATCCTCGACGGCATCTGCTACCAGCTGCGCGGTGATGGCACCGCAACCGTCGCCGACCTTGACCAGGGCACCCCTTTCGCCGTTGCGACGAATTTCGTACCCCGCATTAAGGTGGCCGCGCCCAAGGGGCTCAAGCGCGAGGAGCTGTCGGCCTTCATCGATGAGGTGGAGCCTTCCGCCAACTACATGTACGCGGTGCGTATCACTGGGCGCTTCAGCAACGTGGTTACCCGCACGGTGGTCAAACAGAGCAAGCCTTATCCGCCGATGGCTCAGGCAGTAGGCGGCGATAAGGAGCTGTGCTTTAACGACGTTGAAGGCGTCATCGGCGGTTTCCGCACACCGGTGTTTGAGAAGGGTATTTCAGTCCCCGGATGCCACGTACACTTTATCGACGCCGAGCGCACCTCCGGCGGACATGTACTGGACTACACGGTAGATGAGGCCACCATTGAGCTCTGCCCTGGCACGGACCTCGACCTGCGCCTGCCACTGACCCACGAATTCCGCTCCGCCAACCTGGCACCTGATGACTTAGACCAGCAGCTGCACACGACGGAGATTAAGGACTAGCCCCAGACTGGTTGCTCGTTGAGGATGTCTTCGACTCGTTTGGCTTTGGGGATGGATGGGAAATACATCGGCTTCTCATAGCCGTGGAGTGCCAGCGAAATCCCGCCGCGGCGGCGACGCGCGCCGCGGATATCGGTGAGCGGGATCGAATCAACGCGCTTGCCCTCGCGGGCGATGACACGCAGATTGGTCACGATGAAGCGCTTGCGGCGGGCCTTGACAAGGGGCACGATGAAGCGCCAGGCAGCAAGCATGGCCCATATAGCTACTAAACCATTGCGAATCGACAGGTCAATACCGTTATAGTCACACCAGCCGATGGCAATCCAGCACACACCCGTGACGACGACGAGCTCTAAAAAAGGAAAGAGCAGTGTCCGAAACGGGGCGGTCATGTCCGCGCGCACAACCTCGCCGCGGCCCATCTGCATGAGGTTCATGGGGCACATGGTACCTACATTCCCACTCGTTCCACGGTCTTCCCCCGCTACCCGAGCGTGAGGGGTGACAGCCTCCTAGTCTCGGCAGTCCGGCGGCCCGGCGATCCGGCGCGGCATCGCACATGGCTTTTCCTAAAAGGCATCAGTCGAAGGGCGTCTTTGCCCCTGAAAACACCATCTGTCGGCCTACAAAAGGCGTCTTTGGGAGTAAAGACGCCTTTTGACTAATGCCTTCTGACAGACGCCTTGCGAAAAGCGCCATACGGGAATCTCGATATCGGGCCTGCCACCACGTCAGACGCGGAAATTTCTAGACCTCACGACTAGTGCACGACACAAAACCCTTGACAGCGGGAAAGGCCGGCAGTAGGTTGAGAAACACCTGTGCAATCGATTGCACTAGATGCCACAGGAGGGAGGATTTCATGCCTGGAGCCACATTAAAAGATATTGCCGCTGCGGCCGGGGTTTCAGTTTCCACCGCCTCGCGTTCCCTTGCCGGAAATCCTGCTATCTCCGAGAAAACACGGGCGAAGGTAATGAGCATTGCGCAACAGCTCAATTATTTGCCCAACGCTCAGGCACGAGCCTTGAGAAACTCTCGGTCCGACGCCATAGGGCTCATCATCCCTAACTTGGACAATGCCTATTTTGCTGCCATGGCCGCTGCAGTGGAAGAAGAAGCGAACAAGCGCAAACTCTCGACCATAATTACCAGTTGCGGAGAAGACCCAGAGCGCCTCATCAAAGCTCTCGACACCCTCTCCCAACGCCAGGTAGACGGAATCATCAGTGTCCCGCTCGAAGGTGCAGAAGATGCACTGCAGCGCGCGGCGGAATCTCGCCCACTGATACTCATCGATCGTTCTCTTAAAAACCTCCCAGCCGTGGTCTCAAACCCAATTACCGGGATACATGCGGCCGTGGCCCAGCTCAAGAGCAAGGGACATACGTCAATTGGGTATCTCTCTGGCCCCCAAGAAACGTCCACCGGACGCGAGCGCCTCAACGCATTCAAGGATGCAACAACCGGAATGGATATCCACATCCATCACGGCAGCTTCCGCCACCGATCTGGATACAAGGGCGCCATCGCGCTTCTTCAAGAAGGCGTCACAGCCATAGTCGCAGGCGATTCCATGATGACCGCAGGCGCGCTAGAAGCTTGCCATAACGCTGGCAAAAGAATTGGTGAAGAAATCGCACTAGTTGGCTTCGATGACTTCATCTTTTTACGTTTCCAACCAGCGCCAATCTCTGTCATAGACCAGAACGTTACGCGCATGGGAGAGGAAGCTACCGCTCGCTTGGTTGACGCAATTGATAACAAGCGGCAGCCCGAATCGACGGTCATCGATACCCGCTATATCCCACGAATGTCCACCGCCTACCGATTCCCTGGAGAACTCACATGAGTGAAACCGTCCTAAAACTTGAAGGCGTAACCAAGTCCTTCGGCCCCGTTGATGTCATTAAAGGGGTCGACCTCAGCGTTCGGAGAGGCCAAGTTCAAGCCCTTTTGGGCGAAAACGGCGCCGGTAAGTCCACGCTCATCAAAATGATTGCGGGCGTACACGAACCGGACTCTGGCCGCATACTAGTAGATGACAAAGAAGTTAGAATCCCCGATACTAAGGCCTCCGAGGCCCTCGGTATCGCCACTATTCACCAAGAACTCAACTTGGTGCCGACGATGTCAGTGGCTGAAAACATTGTGCTCGGTCGCACTCCGCAACGCTACGGACTTGTCAACCGCAAGCATCTCAAGGCTCAAGCGCAAGCAGCCCTACACCTCATCGGACTTGATGTTGACTTGGATACTCCGGTGGGTGAGTTGGGCGTCGCCAAGCAGCAGCTGGTTGAGATCGCCAAAGCCCTTTCCATGAATGCGCGCATCCTTATCTTGGATGAACCCACAGCCGCGTTGACCGGCAAAGAAGTCGATGCACTCTTCACAGTTCTCGAAGGACTCAAAGCAAAAGGCGTGGCGATGGTGTTTATCAGCCACCACCTGGATGAACTGGCACGGATCGCGGAGACCATTTGCGTACTGCGCGATGGTGCCTTCATCGCCGAGGTCCCTTCCGATACAGATGAGGATGAACTGGTCCGGCTGATGGTCGGTCGCAGTATCGAAAACCAGTACCCGCGCGACACTCCGCCCGAGCGCGGCGGGGTCTTGCTTGAAGTTGCAGGCCTGACTACACAAGGTTCGTTTCAGGACATCTCCTTCGAGGTCCACTCCGGCGAAGTTGTCGGTCTCGCCGGACTTGTCGGCGCTGGCCGCACGGAGATCATTCGTGCCATTGCTGGCGCAGACACCTACGATTCAGGATCCATTCGTGTGAATGGCCAAGAACTTCGAGGTGGCGACATCGGCGCCGCAATTCGCGCCGGAGTGGGACATATCCCCGAGGACCGGAAAGCACAGGCGCTAGTCCTGGATGCTTCGGTAGCAGACAATCTCGGTTTCGCGACGCTCTACCCCACCGCTAGAGCTGGGATTGCGGACCGTTCTGGCCAACATCGGCGTGCGGGCGAAGTGGCAGAAAAACTTCGTATACGTATGTCCGGGCTTGACCAGGCTATCCGCAATCTCTCCGGCGGAAACCAGCAAAAGGCAGTCTTCGGCCGGTGGGTCCTCGCCAACTCAAAAGTTCTCTTACTCGATGAGCCAACCCGCGGCGTCGACGTAGGCGCCAAGGTCGAAATCTACAACATCATTAACGAGGTTACGGCTGCCGGCGGCGCGGTCCTCATGGCTTCCTCTGATCTACCAGAGGTACTTGGAATGTCTGACCGGATCCTCGTCATGTCGGGGGGCCAACTTGCCGGGCAACTGCCAAAAGACTCCACTCAAGACGAGGTCATGACCCTCGCCGTAGCCAACGTAACTTCAGCAACTTCCGCTGCCGCTACTAACTCCGCTAGCCACGACCCCAAGGATTAATTATGACCAAGAATCGTGTAACCAACTGGGCTCTGAACAATGGCGCTCTCGTCGGCCTCATCGCGCTGTGCATAGCGCTTTTCATCGCCACCCCGTATTTTTTAACCGTAACGAATCTACTTAATGTAGGCATCCAGGCAGCTACCGTGGCCATCCTGGCTTTCGGCATGACCTTCGTCATTGTTACCGCGGGAATCGACCTTTCTGTCGGTTCTGTAGCCGCTCTTGGCGCTATGGTGTCGGCCTATATGTTCTCCACTGCTGGGCTTCCGGGCTGGCTGACTCTCCTCATTGGTCTCGGTGTGGGTGCCTTGGCGGGCGCTATCTGTGGAATGGCCACTGCGTGGGGAAAGATTCCCTCCTTCATTGCAACACTGGCAATGATGTCTATTGCGCGTGGCCTAACCCTCGTCATCTCGCAAGGCTCTCCCATTGAGACCGCGCCTTCGGTCAACTTCTTTGGCAGCGACGTAGCCGGCCTCCCAGTGCCCATCATCATGATGGTGATTGCCGGGCTCCTCTGCTGGTTCATCCTCGAGCGCACTGTGCTCGGCCGTTCCATGTACGCGATCGGAGGAAATCTCGAAGCAGCTCGCCTCTCCGGTCTCCCAGTCAAGCGCATCCAGATCGCAGTTTTCGCGCTTTCTGGGTTCTTCGCAGCGTGGGCGGGCATGGTTATGGCGGGCCGACTCGAATCTGCACAACCGCAAGCAGGCACCGGTTATGAGCTGGATGCCATCGCCGCAGTCGTCATCGGTGGTGCCTCGCTGTCTGGTGGACAAGGCAAAGCAACGGGAACTCTGGTTGGCGCTATTTTGCTGGCGGTCATCCGAAACGGCCTCAACCTCCTCAATGTTTCCTCCTTCTGGCAGCAGATTGTCATCGGTTTAGTCATCGCGTTGGCCGTGGGCTTCGACGTCTTCCGCAATAAGACGGCTAACTAAAAGGAGTGCCTCATGAAAAAGATCATTTCTGCAGTTCTCGTTGCCGTTCTTGCTTTGGGTTTGGTCTCATGCAACCGCTCTGAGGAAGACCGTCAGCGCATAACTCTTGCGCTATCAACCCAGACAAACCCCTTCTTCGTTGAGCTACGCCATGGCGCACAGGACAAGGCCAAAGAACTCGGAGTCCCCCTCGATATCCAAGACGCCTCGGATGATCCTGCTCAGCAAGTCAATCAACTCGGCAACGCTACGTCGATGGGCGCGAAAGTGGTGGTTGTTAACCCCACAGACTCCGATGCTGTAGCTCCAGCAGTACGCGGAATCAAGAACAATGGTGTCCCTGTGGTCGGTGTAGACCGCGACGTTAACGGCGTAGATTTGGATTCCATGGTTGCCTCCGACAATGTCGCCGGCGGTGCCCAAGCAGCAGATCAACTGGCCAAATCCATCGGCGAAGAAGGTGACATCCTCATCCTGCAGGGCACCGCAGGTACGTCGGCCTCGCGCGAACGTGGCAAGGGCTTCGAGTCACAGATTGCCAAGTACCCGGGCATCAAGGTGGTTGCTAAACAGTCAGCAAATTTTGATCGTACAGAGGGACTCAATGTAGCCACCAACCTTTTGCAAGCCAACCCGAACATCAAGGCCATCTTTGCGGAGAACGATGAAATGGCCCTTGGCGCCGTCGAAGCCCTGGGATCGCGCGCTGGTTCCGAGGTCAAGATCGTGGCCTTTGACGGTACTTTCGACGGACTTAAGGCTGTCAAGGACGGCAAGCTGGAAGCTACTATCGCTCAGCAACCAGCCGAGCTCGGTGCCCGCGCCATCGAGCAAGCCGCACAACTCCTGCATGGTGAAAAGGCACAGAAATCTGTCCCCGTAGAAGTCATCACCGTTACCCGCGACAACGTAGAGGAATTCCAATGAGCAAGTTAACTGTCGTCGGTTCTATCAATGCCGATCTCATCGTCCACGCAGAGCGCCACCCTCAGCCCGGTGAGACCCTGCTGGGTTCTGGCGGTGAAATCCTAGCCGGGGGCAAGGGCGCAAACCAGGCAGTGGCCGCGGCCCAACTTGGTGCGCATGTCGCTTTCGTTGGCGCCGTAGGGTCTGATCCCTATGCGGAACCCGCTATGCATTACATGCGGACCTCGGGTATCGATCTCAGTGCAGTAGAGCAGGTAGACACCAATACCGGCCTCGCTGTCATCACTGTTTCCGCCGACGGCGAGAACACCATCGTCATTTCCCCCGGCGCTAACGCTCAAGTCGACTCAGATTTTGTCGCCGCTCGCGCCTCCACCATCGCCGATGCCGACATTGTTCTCCTACAAGGTGAAATCCCTGCTTCCGGTTTTCAAGCCGCAGTAGAACACAGCAATGGACGCGTCGTGGTTAACCTCGCCCCTGTTGTCCAAGTCGACCGTGAAAGCCTGCTGCAAGCCAATCCGCTTCTTGCCAATGAGCACGAGGCTGGTCTCATTTTAGAGCAGCTCGGTCTTCCCTCCGATGGCACCCCTCACGAGCTTGCTCACCGACTTATTGAGGCTGGCTTCCGCTCCGTAGTCTTAACCCTTGGCGCGCGTGGAGCGTACGTAGCCACCCCAGAAGGCGGCACGGATATACCTACCCCACGCGTGACCACCATAGATACCACCGGTGCTGGCGACGCCTTCGCCGGCGCGTTGTGCTCCCGACTCTTGCAGGGCGACTCACTCATCGATGCGGCATCATTCGCCGCCCGCGTCGGAGCATTCGCTACAACCGGCAATGGAGCACAACCTTCTTACCCAACTACTTCCTCACGCTTACCGGAGGTGGACAATGCGTAAGTCTGGAATCCTCAACCCAGCCCTCGCCAGCGCCGTCGCTCGTCTTGGGCACACCGATACCTTCGTCATCGCGGATTGCGGGCTTCCCATACCGCAGGATGTGACAGTTATTGATTTGACGTTGACCTTTGGCATCCCATCCTTCGGCGATACGCTTTCTGCGCTACTCACCGAAGTGGTAGTCGAAGCAGCCACCATTGCGGACGCCACTCCGCCAGAGGTTCGGACGCTGCTCCCCAGCATCCCGCTGACGGAAGTCGCACACGAGGAACTCAAACGTCAAGTTGCCAACGCCTCTTTCGTGGTGCGTACTGGGTCAACGACGCCGTTTTCCAACGTCATCTTCCGTTCCGGCGTGCCCTTCTAAAAGACCTTGTGATTCTTGCCCAAAAGCAGGCGATCCCAACTCGCTACTGGCCAGCGGGGCGCAGGTGGATGACATCGCCGGCGGAGTAGTACTCGCCGCCGACGTTAATGCGTCCGTCATCTGCCACACCCTCGACGGTGCCGATGACGTCGCCGGTCGGAGCTTCGAGCCGAACCTCCTGCCCAATCGAAGAACACACCTTGCGGTAATCAGTCATGAGCTGCGGATCCTGCTGCTCCCACTGCGTGATGCGGTGGCGCAGGTTCTTCAGCACGGTGATGGCCAGCTCGGTACGGTCGGTCTCAAGGCCTTCGAGCGCGAGCGATGTCGCGGCCTCGATGGGCAGTTCCTCCCTCGTCAACGTCACGTTGATGCCCATGCCCACGACCACGCGGGCTGAGGGCGGATTAGCGGCCTCGGTCTTCGGGGCGATTTCGGCCTTATTCACTTCAGCCTTGTTGATTTCAGCCTTGTTAATCTCCGCTTTGTTGATTTCAGCCTTATTGATCTCTGCCTTGTTGACTTCTGCCTTGGAGACCTCCGTCTTCGGGGCAGACTTGAAGGCCTCACCCACCGGACCGGCCTCCGCGAGGATGCCGCAGAGCTTCTTGCCGTCGATCTGCACGTCATTCGGCCACTTGAGTACCGCTCCCTCGACGGTATCCGTCACGGCCAAACCTGCGGCTAGAGGCAGGGTGCCCAAGTGATCGAGCGAATCCGGAAGGATGAGCACGGAGAAAATGAGCTGGGATCCAGCCGGGCTCACCCACTGACGGCCCAATCGGCCTTTGCCGGACACCTGCTCGTTGGCGAGCAGCACGGTGCCATCGGCAACCTTCTCCGCCTCCATGAGATCGGTATTGGTCGAGCCAGTGGACTCGGTGTAATCGATGACGGAAAAATCACCGTCGAGAGCTTCGCGGATGCGGTCAAGATTTAGAGCTGTCATACTGCCACCCCTACCCGCCGTTAGTACTCGACCACGCGCACTGTGTCCGCAGCGGGTGCTAGTGTATGTGCATGGCAAAGGTCACTTTTGAGAACGTCGGCATCACCTATCCCCGCGCCGAGAACCCCACGGTCAAAGACCTCAATCTCGAGATCGCGGATGGCGAGTTTCTAGTCCTCGTCGGCCCGTCCGGCTGCGGTAAGTCCACCACCCTGCGTGCCCTCGCAGGACTTGAGCCGGTCTCCAGCGGCCGCATCCTCATCGATGGTAAAGACGTCACGGGGCTCGAGCCCGGCGAGCGCGATATCGCCATGGTCTTCCAGAACTACGCCCTCTACCCGCACCTCACCGTGGCCCAGAACATGGGCTTCGCCCTCAAGCTGGCCAAGATGCCCAAGGCTGAAATCAAAGCCAAGGTAGAGGAAGCCGCGAAGACTCTAGGGTTAACGGAGTACCTGGAGCGTAAGCCGAAGGATCTATCCGGTGGCCAGCGCCAGCGCGTCGCCATGGGCCGCGCCATCGTGCGCGAGCCCAAGGCATTCCTCATGGATGAGCCGCTATCTAACCTGGATGCCAAGCTGCGCGTGCAAACCCGTGCGGAGCTGGCCAGCCTCCAGCAGCGCCTCGGCACCACCACCGTCTACGTCACCCACGACCAGGTGGAGGCCATGACCATGGGAGACCGCGTCGCCGTGCTCAAGGACGGTGTCCTGCAGCAGGTTGCACCGCCGCGCGAGCTGTACGACTCCCCCGCTAACGAATTCGTCGCCGGCTTCATCGGCTCCCCCGCGATGAACATCTTTGACTACAACGGTGGCCGCGTTGGCGTTCGCCCAGAGAAGATGTTCATCAACAAGGGACCGGTGGGCTTCCAAGGCACCGTGGAATTCGTAGAAGAGCTAGGCTCCGAGTCCTTCGTCTACGTCATGGTGGGTGAGCAGCGCTTCGTTGCCCGCGCGAGCGATAACGTTCCACAGCGCGGGGACAACGTCGTCCTCACCTTCAACCCCCGGGAGGCGCACCGCTTCGATCCTGAAACCGGACAGCGCATCGAGGTTTAAGAAGAATCAGGGGTAGTTTTACCCCCATTTTGAGTGAATTAAACGTCAAAACCACGTGCATTGTGGGGGTGATCCCCTATTTTGAAGTCACCAGAAGTTTTCCGAAAGGTGAATACTCCATGAAGAAGCCGTTTCTCCCTAGCTCGCTGCGCTCTGTCCGCCGCGGCGTAGTCGTTACCACCGCTGCCCTTGCTCTGACCTTGGCGGGTTGCTCGTCGAGCGACGAGGGATCGTCGTCAAGCACTGGCTCCGATGCCGCCTCGACGGATGGTGACGGCCGCGGCCCCATCACCTTTGCCATGGGCAAGAACGATACCGACAAGATCACGCCCATCATCGAGGCATGGAACGCCGAGCACCCAGATGAGAAGGTCGAGCTCAAGGAGCTCGCCGGCGAGGCCGACGCACAGCGCGAGACCCTCGTGCAGTCCCTGCAGGCGGGCAACTCTGACTACGATGTCATGGCGCTGGACGTGGTCTGGACCGCGGACTTCGCCGCTAACCAGTGGCTGGCACCGTTGACCGGTGACCTCGAGGTGGATACCTCCGGACTGCTGGAGCCCACCGTGGAATCCGCCACCTACAACGACACCCTCTACGCGCTGCCGCAGAACACCAACGGCCAGCTGCTCTTCCGCAACACCGAGTTGGCGGACAAGGCTCCGGAGAAGTTCGACGACATCGCTTCTGCTTGTGAGGCCATCAAGGATGATGCTTCCTGCCTGACCACCCAGCTCAAGCAGTACGAGGGTCTCACCGTGAACACCGCCGGCTTCATCGAGGGCTGGGGCGGCTCCATCCTGGATGACGAGGGCAACGTCGCCGTTGACTCGGACGAGGCGAAGGAAGGCCTGCAGGCGCTTGTCGACGCCTACGAGGACGGCACCATCTCCAAGGACTCCACCGCCACAACGGAGGAGGAGACCAACCTTGCTTTCACTGAGGGCAAGACCGCTTTTGCCATCAACTGGCCGTACATGTACACCAACGCCGAAGAGGCTGGCGTGAAGTTTGAGGTCCAGCCGCTGGTGGGCAAGGACGGCGTCGGGGTGTCTACCCTCGGTGGCTACAACAACGGCATCAATATCAACTCCGAGCACAAGGCTACGGCCCTGGACTTCATGAAGTTCATCATCAACGAGGAGAACCAGAAGTCCTTCGCCGAGGCTTCCTTCCCGCCGGTGCTGGCTTCCATCTACGACGATGACTCCCTCGTCGAAGAGTTCCCGTACCTGCCGGCTCTGAAGGAATCCCTGGAGAACGCCGCACCGCGTCCGGTCTCCCCGTTCTACACCGCCATCTCCAAGGCGGTTCAGGATAACGCCTACGCGGCGCTCACCGCAGGCAAGTCCGTCGATGACGCCACGAAGGATATGAAGGCAGCCATCGAAGCCGCTTCGCAGGGTTAATTTCCCAGCGTGCATGGGGGCGCGAGTAAGTCCACGTGACTTGCCCGCGCCTCCTTCTGCGATCCGGGCTCTTTTCGCCCAGAGGAAGTCCGGGCTACCCGCTATGATTTCCCCAACCCCCGTTAAACCCCTTCTCCCCCTATGAGTTAGAAAGGCAGGCACCGCATGGCTGGAGCACCGCCTACCGTGCAGCCCCGCAGACAGTACCTGCGTGTGGCCGCACTCATCGCACCGGCACTGATAGCGCTGGCTGTGGTCATCGGCTACCCCATTGTGCGCGCTGTGATGTTGTCCTTCCAGGGCAACAAACGGCTTAACCCCACCACGGGAGTGTTCGAGGAAGGCTCCTTCGCCGGTCTTGAAAACTACCTGTACTGGATTACCAATCGCTGCATGTCTGCCACTGGCCAGGCCACCGCGTGCCCTGATGGTGTCATTGCCACCGATTTCTGGCCGGCTGTGAAGATCACTCTCTTTTTCACCGTGGTCACGGTTGCCCTGGAGACCATCCTGGGCATGTTCATGGCGCTGGTGATGAACGGCGAGTACCGCGGTCGCGGCCTCGTGCGCGCGGCGGTGCTTGTCCCCTGGGCCATTCCCACCGCAGTCACTGCGAAGCTGTGGCAGTTCATGTTCGCCCCGGATGGCATCGTCAACGCGCTCGTCGGCACGCGCATCGCGTGGACCACAGACCCGTTTTATGCCCGTCTCGCGGTGATTATCGCCGATGTGTGGAAGACCGCCCCCTTCATGGCGTTGCTCGTTTTGGCTGGTTTGCAGATGATTCCGCGCGATGTCTACGACGCCGCCCGCGTCGACGGCGCATCGCGCATCCAAACCTTCTTCACCATCACCCTGCCGCTGGTACGCCCGGCGCTCATGGTGGCGATCCTCTTCCGCACGCTGGATGCACTACGCATGTACGACCTGCCGGTCATCATGATCTCTGCTTCCTCTAACTCCCCGACGGCAACCATTTCCCAGCTCGTCGTGGAGGACATGCGCCAGGGGCATTTCAACTCGGCCTCCGCACTGTCCACGCTCATCTTCCTGCTTATCTTCACCGTCGCGTTCATCTTGGTGCGCTTCCTCGGCGCTGATGTCTCCGGTACTGCCCGCCAGAAGAAGGAGAAGAAGTCATGAAAAAGATCGGCCATTACCTAGGCATCCTCTTCATCATGTTCTGGGGGCTCGCACCCTTCTATTGGATGGTCGTCACCGCCCTGCGGCACAAGTCCCATACCTTCGACACCACCCCGTGGCCCACGCACGTAACCCTGGATAACTTCCGGGACGCCCTAGCCACGGACAAGGGCAATGACTTCCTCAATGCGCTGGGGAACTCTTTGATCATTTCCTTGGTCACGACCGCGGTGGCGGTCCTCATCGGCGTGTTTACCGCCTATGCCTTGGCGCGCTATGACTTCCCGGGCAAGGGCATTGTCACCGGCATCATTCTGGCCGCCTCGATGTTCCCGGCCATCGCGCTGGTAACCCCGCTATTCCAGCTATTCGGCAACCTCGAATGGATCGGTACCTACCGCGCGATGATCATCCCGAATATCTCCTTCGCGCTGCCCCTGACGGTCTACACGCTGCTGAGCTTCTTCCGCCAGCTGCCCTGGGAATTGGAGGAGGCCGCTCGCGTGGACGGTGCCTCCCGCGGTCAGGCCTTCCGCCTCGTACTTTTGCCCTTGGCTGCACCGGCACTGTTTACCACGGCCATCATCGCCTTCATCACGACGTGGAACGAGTTCATGCTGGCTAAGCAGCTCTCCACCACCGCTACCGAGCCGGTGACCGTGGCCATCGCGCGCTTCTCCGGCCCCTCAGCCTTCGAGTACCCCTACGCCGCCACCATGGCTGCGGGCGCGCTGGTGACGGTTCCGCTGATCATCATGGTGCTCATCTTCCAGCACCGCATCGTCGCCGGCCTCACCGCCGGAGGTGTTAAGGCCTAATGCGCCGCGCACTGCTGTGGGACACCGCGCTGGGATTCGTTGGCTTCTTCGCCTTCCTGGCGCTGGTGCAGGCAGTTCTGAATCTTTTTCACCCCTCCCCCGCCATCTGGCCGGGGCTCCTCGCGGGCGCACTATGCCTGACGGAGTATCTGCTGTGGCGGGCTAAACGGAAGGATCTCCGATGAGCTGGCACGACAACGCCATTTTCTACCAGGCCCTCGTGGGCTCGTACAAGGACACCACCGGCGAAGGCGTGGGCACGCTGCGCGGGGTTATTGAGAAGCTCGACTACCTCAAGTGGCTCGGCGTCGACTGCCTGTGGCTTTCCCCGTTCTATGCTTCCCCGCTGCGCGATGACGGCTATGACATCGCCGATTACTACTCCATCCACCCTGACTACGGCACGATGGAGGACTTCGACGAGCTCGTCGCCGAGCTCCACGCGCGCGGCATGCGCCTCATGACGGATCTCGCGTTTAACCACACCTCTACCGATCACCCGTGGTTCCAAGCCTCCCGAACCGATCCGGAAGGGCCCTATGGGGACTATTATGTGTGGGGCGATGATCCCCTGCGCTACCCCGAGATCCGCATCATCTTCACCGATACGGAGACCTCGAATTGGGCCTGGGACCCAGAGCGCAAGCAGTTTTACTTCCACCGCTTCTACTCCCACCAGCCGGACCTGAACTACGACAACCCGAAAGTCCACGAGGAAATTTTCAAGATCCTCTCCTTCTGGTTGGACAAGGGGGTGGATGGCTTCCGCCTCGATGCCATCGCCTACCTCTACGAACGCGATGGACTGGGCGGCGAGTCTCTGCCGGAGACGGTCGAATTTGTGGAGAAGGTCCGCGCCTTCATCAACGAGAACTACCCCGAGGCCATCATGATCGCGGAGGCCAACCAGCCACCGGTGGAAACCATGGAGTTCTACGGCACGGGCAACCGCTTCCACATGGTCTTCAACTTCCCAGTGATGCCGCGGCTTTACCAGGCGCTGGCGCTGGGTGATGCCACACCGGTCTACGACATCATGGCGGAGCTTCCGGAACTGCCCGAAGGCTGCCAGTGGGGAACCTTCCTGCGCAACCACGACGAGCTGACCCTAGAGATGGTCAACGCGGACCAGCGCGCGATCATGTACGAGCACTACCTGCCCGATGATCAGATGCGCGCCCACGTGGGCATCGCGCGGCGCCTTGCCCCGCTGCTGGGCAATGATTACCGCAAGATTGAGCTTTTTTATTCACTACTCATGACCCTGCCGGGCGCTCCCTTTCTGTACTACGGCGATGAGATTGGGATGAACGATGCCCCCGAGCTGCCTGACCGCGATGCTGTGCGCACGCCCATGCAGTGGGAGCCGGGCGAGGGTGCAGGCTTCACTACGTCCGCCCACCCGCGCCGGCCCATCGTCGGCGGCGTAGGGGTTTCGGTAGAGGAGCAGCTTGCCGACGATGACTCGCTCCTCCACCGCCTGCGCGGGCTGATCCAGCAGCGTAAGGCACATCCGGAGCTCGGTACCGCGCCCTTTGAGGCCGTAGAGACCGGCTATGCGGGCGTGCTGGGATTCCAGCGCGGTGAGTTGTTGTGCCTGCACAACTTCACGGATCAGACCGTCGACTTAGGCCCTGTGGAGCTGGGCCCCTATGGCTACGCTTGGCTGCCTGTAGAGGCCTAAAAGACACTTCGTAACTCACCTCACATTTCCCGCTAGGTTAACTAAAAGTTAACTCGCCGTGAACGAAAGCTAGCTTTTGGAGGATTTTACCTATATAGTTGGTTCAACCCCATGATGCGGACAGCCGCATCATTACGACAAGAAATAGAGAGGTGAGCCAAATGAATACCCTGACCGGATTCCTTTCCGCCATCACTAACGAATTCAAGAGTGCCACCGGAATCAACCTTGACACGGTGCACCCGGCGCCACTGGTGTCGCACATCGCTGAAGATCTGCTCAAGCACGGTCTCATCCCAGCCACCCACACGGACATCGAAGAGTCCTACGCCACACTTACGGGCACCTTCCCCAAGGAAGAGGATCTCGTAGATGCCGAACTCTTCCTCTACAGCCTCGGTTGGCTGGCAGACACCCCCGAATAAAACCACATAACCTAAGCCTCGCCCCCTTTTACGGGGCGAGGCTTTTTCATTGAGTCACCTTTCGACGCCCCTCACTACACACCCACTACACTGACCCACATGCACCCGACGCGCCGTATGCGAGGATTCCCTCACCTTTTACACCACCATTCACCTGCACAAACGTGAACTGTGAGAGAAATCACCCGCGTGCCGCTATACATTCCTATACAAAACTTCTCTACACTGTCGAAACATGACTATTTCCTCACATTTGTCGGAGCTTGACTCCCTGAGCGCCGACACCACCGCAGGCAAGATCGCTGAACTGAAGAGGCGTCGCGAAGCAGCGGCGCAGCCCATGGGCGAACAGGCCCACGAAAAGGTCCGCGCCCAGGGCCGCCTCACCGCCCGGGATCGCTTGGACTACCTCCTCGATGAAGGTTCCTTCGTCGAGACTGACATGCTCGCCGTGCACCGCACCACGGACTTCGGTATGGGCAAGAAGCGCCCGGTCACTGACGGCATCGTCACCGGCTGGGGCACCATCGACGGCCGCGAGGTCTGCATCTTCTCCCAGGACGGAACCGTCTTCGGAGGCGCCCTCGGCGAGGTCTACGGCGAGAAGATGATCAAGATCATGGAGCTGTCCATCACTACCGGTCGTCCACTCATCGGCCTGTACGAAGGTGCCGGCGCCCGAATCCAGGACGGTGCCGTCTCCCTGGACTGGATTGCCAAGACCTTCTACCAAAACGTCAAGGCCTCCGGCGTCGTCCCGCAGATCTCCGTCATCATGGGCGCCTGCGCCGGCGGCAACGCCTACTCCCCTGCGCTGACCGACTTCGTCGTGATGGTGGATGAGAAGTCCAAGATGTTCGTCACCGGGCCCGACGTCATCAAGACCGTCACCGGCGAGGAGATCTCCCAAGAGGAACTCGGCGGCGCCGGAGTCCACATGCACAAGTCGGGCACCTCGCACTACACCGCTTCTAGCGACGAGGAAGCACTGGATTGGGTCCACGACCTGCTGACCTACCTGCCTTCCAATAACCGCCAGCTGACACCGGCTGAGCCCTACGAGGAGCTGGGCGAAGAGACTGCCAATGACCTCCTGCTGGATGAAATCATCCCGGACTCCCCGAACCAGCCCTATGACGTCAAGGAAGTCATCGAAACCCTCACCGATGACGGCGATTACCTGGAGATCCAGGCTGATCGCGCCGATAACGTGGTGACCGCCTTCGGCCGCATCGAGGGCCAGACCGTGGGCTTTGTGGCCAACCAACCGCAGGTTTTCGCCGGCTGCCTCGACATTGATTCCTCCGAGAAGGCCGCCCGCTTCGTGCGCACCTGCGATGCCTTTAACATCCCGATCATCATGCTGGTCGACGTTCCCGGCTTCCTCCCCGGCGCCGATCAGGAACACGATGGCATCCTGCGCCGCGGCGCCAAGCTTCTCTACGCCTACGCCGAGGCCACGGTTCCGAAGATCACCGTCACCCTGCGCAAGGCCTACGGTGGTGCCTACTGCGTGATGGGTTCCAAGGGCCTCGGCGCGGACGTCAACCTGGCGTGGCCCACCGCCCAGATCGCCGTCATGGGCGCAGCCGGCGCCGTCGGCTTCATCTACCGCAAGGAGATCAAGGCAGCCCACGAAAAGGGCCTCGACGTGGCTGAGCTGACCAAGTCCTTCGAGCGCGAGTATGAAGACCACATGCTCAACCCGTATAAGGCAGCGGAGCGCGGGCTTATCGACGCCGTCATTCTCCCCTCCGAAACCCGCAGTGCAATTGCCAAAAACTTGCGCTTCTTCGCCGACAAGAACGTCGCGCGCCCGGCGCGTAAGCACGGCAACATCCCACTCTAACGCGCACTCGGATCGGCACAGATTAGTACAGAAGACGCACTGTATTACACTAGTGTCCCATGACTGACTTGAAGACGACCGCTGGCAAGATCGAGGACCTCAGCGCCAAGCTCACCGAGTCCCGTGCGCCGCAGGGAGAGGTCCCTGCGGCTCGCAGCGCCATCGAGGCGCTCTTCGATGCCGGATCCTTCGTAGAGACCGACGCGCTTGCTCGCCACCGCTCCACCGAGTTCGGCCGCGAGCACGTCCGGCCCTACACCGACGGTGTCGTCACCGGTTTCGGCACCGTGGACGGCCGCAAGGTCTGCGCTTATGCGCAGGACGCCTCGCTGTTCGACGGCACCATGGGCGAGGTCTACGGCGAAAAGGTCACCAAGCTCTACGACCTCGCCATTAAGACCGGCGTGCCCATCGTCGCACTCGTCGCCAGCGACAAGCCCCGCGCCCAGGAAGGCATTGTCTCCTCCGCCATGCAGGCCCGCATCCTTGCCCGCGCCACCACCGCTTCCGGCCTCATCCCGCAGGTCACAGCGGTCTACGCGGACTCGAAGGAGGCCTCGCTCGTGGCTGCGTTGTCCGATGTCGTTATCGCTCCGGACGGTGACCTGCAGGCGGATGGGGAGCACGAGGTGAGCGTCGCCAAGCGCGTGCTCTCCTACCTGCCCTCGAATAACCGTGCCGCCGCTCCCCGCACCGAGGCCACCATCGTTGCGGGCTCTGTGGAGGAGAACATCACCGACGCCGACCATGTCCTCGATACCCTCGTGGGCGATGACGGCGCCGTCGATCTCGCCGACGTGGTCACCGCCACCTGTGAGGATGTCTTTGAACTCGGCGCCCAGGTGCGCGGTGTCTTCACTGGTTTCGGTCGCGTCGAGGGACGCACGGTGGGCATCATCGCCAACCGCGACACCCTCGATGCGGAAGCTGCCGCTAAGGCCGCGCGTTTCATCCGACTGTGCGATGCCTTCAATACTCCCATCATCGAGTTCGTCGATACTCCGGCACTGGACGTGGAGAAGGCGGCGCTGGCCAAGCTGGTGCACGCCTACTCCGCGGCGAGCGTGGGCAAGATCAGCGTCATCGTCCGCCGCGCGCACGGTACCGGATACATCGCCTTCGGCTCCAAGGAGCTCGGCGCGGATCTGTCCTATGCGTGGCCGACGGCCGAGATCGCCGTGGCCGATGCCCCCGCACTGGCCTCCGAGCTAGAGCTGAGCGAGGAGGAGGCCGCCGCCTACCTGACCCCGTACCAGGCCGCTGAGCGCGGTCTCGTCGATTCCGTTATTACCCCGGCAGCCACGCGTGGCTCCCTCATTGAGGGCCTGCGCCTGCTGGATCGCAAGATTATTCCGACCCTGCCGAAGAAGCACGGCAATATCGTTTTGTAGAGGTGTCCAATGACCGCTTCCCTGTTTACCGTTCTGCGCGGCAACCCCACCGACGCTGAGGTGGCGGCCCTATCCACGGTGCTCAGCCAGCTCGACTCTGAGGCGCGCGCCAAGGCCGCCGATACCCGCTCTGAGCGCGACCTGTGGGGACAGCCGGGTGACGTATTCAACCCGTCCGCCTTCCGCAACGTCCGCTACTACTAAGCGCATGCGCCTGGTTCTGGCCTCCCAGTCCCCCTCCCGCCTGTCCATCCTGCGGGGTGCGGGCGTGGAACCCGTCATCGCCCCGGCTCACGTGGACGAGCGCGCCATCGAGGAGCGCCTGGCGGGTGCTGAGCCCGCCGAGATCGTCTGCGCCTTGGCTGCTGCGAAGGCGGAGGCCATTGCTGCCGACTATCCCGAGGACGTCGTGGTGGGTGGGGATTCCATGCTGCTTCTCGACGGCTCCCTCCAAGGCAAACCCCACACCCCCGAGGCCACCGTGGAGCGCTGGCACGCGCAGGCCGGCCGCGCTGCGGAGCTCATCACCGGTCACTGCGTGCTCTACGGCGAGGAGCGCTTCGTTGAAGCCTCGCGCACGACGGTGCACTTTGCCCAGGCCTCGGACGCCGATATCGAGGCCTACGCCCGCACCGGCGAGCCGCTGGAATGCGCCGGCGCCTTTACCTTGGAAGCCCTCGGCGGCTGGTTCATCGACCGCATTGAGGGCGATCCTTCCTCCGTCATCGGGCTTTCGCTGCCGGTGCTGCGCCGCGCGCTGTATTCCTTTGGGCTCAACGTTTCCGGCTTCTGGGTTTAATCAAACCTATTGACTGGATTTTTAATCACCGATATTATGTGATTCACATTTCACTGCATGCGAGAGAAGGCGGAATTAGATCCTGCAATCTACAGGTTTTAAATCGCTTCAGGAACTCGCACAGAGCTTAAGTAAGGAATTTGGAGTACACCATGTCCTCATTGCTGCATCAGTAATTTCTATTTGACACACCGCTGCTTTCGACGGGTCAATATTTCACCGCCGAGAGAATTGTCTACCTCGAAAACCCGACGCTGGGTTCATGCTGCGCGCATGAGTTTCCAGTCGCGGTTGTCAAAACATAGAGAGAACCGATGCAAGATCACAATACTACTGGTGGAAATTTTTGGACTATTGTACGCAAGAGTCATCCCGATTACTTACGGTGGTTCTTCGCCGACACAACAAGCGCTTTGGGTTCATCCCTCATTGCCATCCCTGTTTCACTTGCGAGCTTCCACCTCACTGGAAGTCTAAGCCAAGCAGGTCTCATCGGAGCAGCAAGCTCAGCTGGCTCCTTGATCATGACCATCCCAGCCGGAATGATCATTGATCGCTTCGATAAGAAGAATCTGCTTCTCCTTTACGGCCTGAGTCAGATTGCTATCTGGTCTTCCTTTTCCCTCCTCCTCTGCCTGGGTAAATTCACCTTCATCTCCTTATTCTTCTTCAGCTTATTTGCTGGGATGATTACAGGCACCTTCGGAGGGCTAACCAATGCCATTCTGAGATTCATCATCCCAGAGAATCTACTTGTCCAAGCACAAGGCCGTAACCAAACTCGAGACAACATTATCTGGATGGTGGGATTACCCTTGGGAGGCCTCCTTTACGGACTGGCGCCGGTTATTCCTTTTATAACGCAAGCCCTGTCAGGGCTTGGTCCCGTATATGCTTCAAGGAGCATCAATGCAAACCTAGGTGAAACAATCAGTGACCAGAAGTATTCATTTACAGAGTTCTGGTCCGATAGCAAATATTCTTTGGCTTGGATTTGGAAATATCCGGTGCTCCGGGCAATTTTCAGCATCGATTTATGCTCGAATTTTGCCAATTTTTTCCTCATCGCGTCCATAGATCTATGGTTGGCCTATCTTAAAGTTGATGGCTGGATAATCGGCTTAACTTCAACCATGTTTACCCTAGGCATGATTGTTGGAGGATTTTTTCAGGACCACCTCATCAAGCGATTACCTGGAAGAAACATAATCCGAGCAACCATGCTCTGGGAATTAATGTGGTACATATTTCTTCTCGTGTTTTCCCATTATTGGCTGCTGATCGCAATCGCAGCATTTTTCATCGTCATTCCCTCGATCGCATGTAACTCGTACTCTGGTGGACTACTTGCGTTATCTGCACCCCCTGAAAAGATAGGTAAGTGCTCGGCGGGAGCACGCCTGATGATGGGATTACTACCAATTATCGCCTCCGCCAGCGCAGGCGTTCTTCTTTCTGCAATTGGTTTTCAGGCAAGCATGGCACTATGTGTTATGTGCTCGGTTATCTCTTGCTTGATAGTGGCGGGTTCAGTCTTACGCGCACTACCTAAAGCAGCCGAGTTCAATTCCCTCCCAGTTCTCGAGTAACCCTTATGACGTATACGAACGCTTCAAAGCCTTCGCGGCGCCAGTCGGACCTCAGCCTTAGCCTCGACTAGTCGTATCCAAGCTCGCCCCCTCTGGTGGCCTCACTGCCACATGGCTAGAGTGGGGCGGCATGGAAATGAAAGACATGCTCGCTCCCCCACCCATCAATCTGCCCGCCGATCCGGGTGCTGACAGCACCGCTGATCTCACCGCGGGAATTGTCGCCCACCCAGATTCCCCGCTGCTCTGGGCGCTGCTGGCGGAGCAAGAACTAGACAAGAACAAGGGCGCTGAGCCCACCGCATTCATCACCGCCTACGCCTATGCGCGCACCGGCTACCACCGCAGCCTCGACCGCCTGCGCGGCAATGGGTGGAAGGGCTGGGGCCCAGTCCCCTTCTCCCATGAGCCCAACCAAGGCGTACTGCGCGCGATTGCCGCACTGGGCCATGCTGCGAAGGCCATCGGTGAGGACGCAGAATATGACCGCATCCGCCAGATGCTCTCCGATGCCGACCCCGAGTGCGTCGCTACGCTACTGGATTAAGCACATGGTTCTAGTCACCTGGTTCTACTCAAAAGGTTTAGTTGGAGGCAAGTAAACCACCTAGGAGGCCACAGATGGTTTGTTTGGGGGCACATGAACCATCTGACCTGAACCATATGACTGAAACCAACTGTGGTGGCTACCGGAATTCTCAGACAGGCAGCCCCTCCTCCATGTAAAAATCCCGCGGACCTCACATTTGAGGCCGCGGGATTAGCGTGTCTGCGAAAAGCGCAGCTCGTGAGACTACCTATTCCTTATCGCTATCGCTATCCGCCTGAGAGACAAGGTCTCCGGTGTTCTGCGCGGTGCGGATGTTCGCCACGAAGAACTCCAAGATCAAGCGGAACTGAATGACGTAGAAAAGGAACGCGATTCCGCCACCGATGACAGCGCCAAGGAACGTCAAGAATCCGATGAGAAAGCTGTCAGCGAAAGCAAAGAAGGAGAAGAGGATCATTCCCGCCCATGCTGCCCCTGCCACGATGACGAGCAGCAGGTAGATGAAGGAGGAGAACTTCAGGGTGACGAAGTCATTGAAGGAGAAGTCAAACAACGCCTTGAAGAAGCCAGCGCCCTTGGAGGGGCTGCCGCCCTGTGAATTCTGCTGTGGGTAGTCCTGCTGCGGGGAGGCGGCAAAGGGCGAGTTGTTTTGCTGACCAAAGCCCTGCTGATCCTGCGTGCCGAAAACCTGCTGCTCTTGGGCGCCGAAACCTTGCTGGCCCTGTGCCCCAAAGCCTTGGTTCTGTTGGGGGTAACCACCAAAGCCGGAGTTGGAGTGGGAAGCCGGGGTTCCAAAGCCCTCTCCCGACTGCTGCCCAAAGCCATGGTCTTGGTGCGACTCCGACGGGGTGCCATAGCCATAACCCTGGTTAGAAAACCCCTGACTGCCATAACCTTGGTTGTCGCCATACCCTTGGTTGTCGTAGCCCTGATTACCGTAGTTCTGGCCGCCATAGCTCTGGTTCGAGTTCACGGAGTCCGCAGAGTGATCAGCGCCAGCGTTGTGATCAGCGCCAGCGTTGTGATCGGCCCCAGAGTTATGCTCGGCGCTCGAGTTCTGCGCCGCACCCGCGTCGCTGTCGGCATTGTAGGAGCCGTAGGAAGCGCCAAAGGTACCGTGAGAGGCTTGGGAATCCTGCCCACCGAAGGTTTCGGAAGCAGGGACAGAGGAACCAGAAGCGTGCTCGGTGCCAGACTCCGTGCTGTTCTTCGCCGAATCGTACGCCGAGTCCGCGGCGGAATCGGAGGACGCATTAAAGCCCGAACCGGACGCGTCAAAGACGCGATTCTCAGCATCCGGCTGCGCACCCTGGGGAGCGGAATAACCGAATCCAGACGAGTCGGCGGAGCCCTCGGAGTAGTCGCCGTATCCTGCCTGGCCACCCCAGCCGAAACCGGAGTTCGATGCCTGGCTACCCCACGCGGACGCAGCGTCATCGTTGCCTGACTGGGAGTTATCGTAACCGCCGAAGCTGCCGTAACCGTTGTTCCCGGCGTTCTCACCGCTGGAACCGTTGACGTGGTTATCGCTGTTGTCGCCGTTCTCACCAAACTGGTTGGGGTTCGTCATTTTTCGTTAGACCTTTCGGAGAATCATCGAAATTCGCAGCGCGCTACAGCACTACACTGGCGTAATTTTTACCCCTCCGAACGTACCTGAGATCTCGCTCACCGGCAGCGCGGCTTGGGGAACACGCCCCAGAAAACGACAGTTCCCCCGCCGCAGGCGGGGGAACAATCACAAGCTTGTGCTCAAAGACTAGTGCGCAGCAACGCGCTTAGGCGTGCTTGGCCTCCACGCGCTTGATGGCCTCAGCAGCCACCTTCTCCTGGATGCCCATGTCCAGCTCAGAGGTGAAGCCCACGCAGGAGCAGTTGATTTCACCAAGGACGTAGGTGTCCTCGCCGTTCTCGCCGTCAGCCAGCATGAAGTCCGCGGTCCAGATCAGCGGGATATTGTCGCCACCGAGCTTCTCAGCGATGACCGGGCGGACCTCAGCGAACATGTCGACGAGCTCCTGCCACTCCTCCGGCTTCTGGTAGGTGTACTTGGCACCGGAGAACAGGGTGGCGGAGAAGGCGTCGCCGCCCTCAGCCGGCTTCTTGTGCACCACGAAGACCGGGTCCGGGCCCACCAGAAGAATGCGGATCTCGCCCTCAACAATGCGCGGCATGAAGCGCATGTCCACGAGCATGCCGTTGTCACCCACGATGTACTGGTCGCAGAAGTCCATGAACTCGCCGAGCTCGCGCTCCTCAGTGTGGTTGTCCACAGCCTCGGTGCACTTGATCTTGGTGTCGAGCGGCAGTGCGGTGCCCGGCTCGACGGACTCGGCCAGTTTCTCGTCGGCAAGGCGCACGCGCCAGATGCCGGAGCCGGTGGAGCCACGGTTCTGCTTGAGCACGCGCTCGCCGTAGGACAGCGAGGTCGGGAAGGTCTTGTGGAAGGACTCGACGTCGTAGTAAGCGGCGGTGTCAGCCGGAACCAGGTCCGTGTCATTGAGCTTGACCAGGGCGTCCTTGGCACCATAGGCCATCATCTCGTACGGGGTGGACATGCCGACCAGTCCGGCCTCGGACAGCTTGGTGAGCAGATCGAAGTAGCCCTTCTCACCGCCCGGGATGTTGCCCGGGTTCACGCGGGAGATGTAGGCATCGAAGTTCTCCGATACGTACTCGAAGAGCTTCTCGGACCACTCAGGGCGGTAGAACACGACCTCTGCGTGCCAGCCTGCATCCTTGATGCAGTCGACGATCGGCATGGTGTCTTTACGGTGTCCGTTGATCTGCTTATCGGATCCGCCCTCAACCTCGAAGACGACGATTGCTTTGTGCACAGTGATTCCCTTCCACTAGGGGGTTAGTGAGTGTCACTTCTTAAAATAGCCCAGGTTGGACCCTCGCGCTCACCTAGAAAAGCACCCCCGAAAAGGCATAAAAAGCAAGCGTACCGCACTTTTTGGCCGCTGACCTGCACACTTGTTATAACCAGTGAACGTGCAGCAGCGCTAACTGCAGAAGAAATGTATCCAACACCACAAATACGCCTCCCCCGTGACCACATGTCCGCCCAGCACGCTAGAGTTGAACCGAACGTTCCCCCTCAACGAGAAAGGCAGGTGGACCGTGGCCGAATTCGACCCGAATCCCCCTTTCCAGGAATACGCGCACCCTGAGCGCCTCGTGTCCGCACCGTGGCTGTCCGCGCGACTGGGCATCAACGGCCTCCACGTCATCGAGGTTGATGAGGACTCACTCCTCTACGACATCGGCCACATCCCCACCGCGATCCGCATCAACGTCCAAACTGAGCTGCTCGACAGCACAGCGAGGGACATTATCAGCGCAGAGGACTTCACCGCACTCCTCCGCTCCAAGGGTATTGAGCGCGACGATACCGTCGTCCTCTACGGCGACAAGTCCAACTGGTGGGCCGCTTTCGCGCTGTGGGTCTTCGAGCTCTACGGTCACGAGGACGTGCGGCTTCTCGACGGTGGACGGGACGCCTGGATGTCCGAAGAACGCGACACCTCCTTCATGGTCCCCGAGCCTTCTGCTTCCTCCTATCCGGAGGTTTCCCGCGAGGAATCCTCGCGCATTTTCGTCGACGAGCTGCGTGACTCCTCCGCCACGGTGGTTGACACCCGCAGCCCAGAGGAGTTCTGTGGCGAGGCCGCCCACAAGACCGGGGCCGGTGAGTCCGCCTACGGCACCACAATGACCCACGGCCACATTCCCGGCGCCATCAACCTCGAGTGGGACCGCGCGATTTACCCGAACGGCTGCTTCCGCGCGCTGAGCGAGTTGAAGGTCAACTACGGCGAGCTCGAGCCAGCAACGGAGACCGTCCTTTACTCCCACGTCGGAGCCCAGGCTGCGCACACCTGGTTCGTCCTCAAGTACCTGCTCGGATTCGAGGCACCCCGTGTCTACGACGGCTCGTGGGCAGAATGGGGCAACATGGTTCGCATGCCCGTTGAGCGCTAGCAACACGCCGATATAAGCCCGCATCCGCGCTGGTGCGGGTTTATTTTTTGACACGAAACCAAGATGTGAAGGTATCCTCATGTTTTGGTGTGCAAGAATAGTACGCAGTCCTATCACAAATCATGGAGGAGGGTTCCTGCCGTGGCAGTTGAAACCAAGAACATCACCAAGGTCCTCGTGGCCAACCGCGGTGAGATTGCGGTCCGTGTTATCCGCGCGGCTCGCGACGCCAACATTGCATCCGTAGCGGTCTACGCCGAGCCCGATGCCGATGCCCCATTCGTCACGCTTGCCGACGAAGCCTTTGCACTCGGCGGCCAGACTTCCGCGGAGTCATACCTCGACTTCGGCAAGATTCTCGACGCCGCCTCCAAATCCGGCGCCGACGCTATCCACCCCGGCTACGGCTTCCTCTCCGAGAACGCCGAGTTTGCTCAGGCCGTCATCGACGCCGGCCTGATCTGGATCGGCCCATCCCCGGAATCCATCGCGGAACTGGGTGACAAGGTCACCGCCCGCCACATCGCCGAGCGCGCTGACGCTCCTATGGCACCGGGCACCAAGGATCCCGTCGCCAGCGCAGAAGAAGTCGAAGCCTTCGCCGATGAGCACGGCCTCCCCGTTGCCATCAAGGCCGCCTTCGGCGGCGGTGGCCGCGGCATGAAGGTCGCGCACACCCGCGAGGAGATCAAGGACCTCTTCGAATCCGCCACCCGCGAGGCCGTTACCGCTTTCGGCCGCGGAGAGTGCTTCGTCGAGCGCTACCTGGATAAGGCCCGCCACGTCGAGGCCCAGGTCCTCGCCGACCAGCACGGCAACGTCGTCGTCATGGGCACCCGTGACTGCTCCCTGCAGCGCCGCTTCCAGAAGCTCGTCGAGGAGGCCCCTGCCCCCTTCCTTACCGATGAGCAGCGCGCCTCCATCCACGAGTCGGCCAAGCGCATCTGCCGCGAGGCCGGCTACTACGGTGCCGGCACCGTGGAATACCTCGTCGGTTCTGACGGACTCATCTCCTTCCTCGAGGTCAACACCCGCCTCCAGGTGGAGCACCCCGTTACCGAGGAGACCACCGGCTTCGACCTGGTGCGCGAGCAGTTCCGCATTGCTGAGGGGCGTGAGCTCTCCATCTCCGAGGATCCCGCCCCGCGCGGCCACGCCATCGAGTTCCGCATCAACGGCGAGGACGCCGCCGCGGGCTTCATGCCGGCTCCTGGAACCGTCGTCACCTACTCCGAGCCTTCCGGTCCGGGTGTGCGCATGGACTCCGGCGTGCGCGAAGGTTCCGTTATTGGCGGCCAGTTCGACTCTATGCTGGCCAAGCTCATCGTCTGGGGTCCGGATCGTGCCACCGCCATCGCGCGCGCACGCCGCGCCCTGGCCGAGTACCGCATCGAGGGCTTGCCGACGGTTATCCCCTTCCACCAGGCCATCCTCACCGATCCCGCCTTCACCGCCGAGGACGGCAACTTCACGGTCTACACCAAGTGGATCGAGGAAGAGTGGGTTAACGAGCTCCCCGCATACGTCGACCCCGCCGAAGCGCCCGAGGACGAAGAGCAGGAGGCGGCCCAGAAGTTCGTCGTCGAGGTGGGCGGCCGCCGTATCGAGGTGGCCCTGCCGGGCAACCTGCTCTTGGGCGGTGGTAGCAAGCGCAAGAAGTCGAAGAAGCGTCGTGGCAAGGGGGCGTCGGCAAGCGTGTCCGGTGACACCGTGACCGCACCGATGCAGGGCAGCGTCATCAAGGTCGCCGTCGAGGAAGGCCAGGAAGTGGAAGAGGGCGAGGTCGTCGTCGTCCTCGAGGCCATGAAGATGGAAAACCCCGTCAAGGCCCACAAGTCCGGCACCGTGACCGACCTCAAGGTATCCACCGGCACGCAGATCAACAAGGGCGAGCCGATTCTGGAGATCAAGTAGTTCGCTAACGCTTCCCTGCCGACAGAGAGCAGTACAAAACTGCTAGAAACCTTGCCTCGATTAGCACAGTTAATTACTCTATGACGTGATACCCCGGTGGAGCTCTGCTCTGGGTCACTGACCTGCTGAGTACTACTTACCGGGGTGCTGACTTGTCGCTCCGGGGGGATGCAGCAGTGGCGCATCAGGATAGCCAGTGGATTACGCAATGGCTCTCAACACCGCGCTGGGAGCCATTTCTTCATGCTGCTCATCAAGACGGCGAAGCCGCATTAGCACTATATGAATGGAACATCAGCGTCGCGATGGCATTTCTCCACGACGCCTCACACGCCGAAGTTCTGCTCAGAAACTCTTATAACACTGTTTTGGAACGGTGGTGGCTGGGGGACCAGCATTGGCTTATAGATCCCAAGTCACCAGTGAATGCACCTCTCCACCGAATGCGCGACGGAGTACAAATAGATTCGAACGATAAGAACCGGCAATCAATAGCGGAAGCTCTGCGACGCAATCATACGAAGCATGTCAGTCCAGGAGCTTTAGTCGCCGAGCTCCCCTTTGGATTCTGGCGCCACTTAACAGACGCAGCTCATGAGCAATTGTTGTGGATTCCTGCGCTGCACAAGGCATTTGAGCCGCACACACGCCGCAAGGAAGTCGAACAACATCTAGCGCGAATCAATCGCGTCAGAAACCGCGCGGCCCACAATGAGCCATTCATAAGCTCACGACGTCGCAGGGAGGCTATTCACGCCTTCCGCTCGATCTTGAAAGTCGAGGAGTTACTGAACCCGCGAGTTACACGCCACACCACCGCCACGAGTACTCTTCTCTGGACCATAGAGAATCCACCAACGCCCCTCGAGCCACTCTGTGAGTAGCTAAATTCAGAGATCAAGTAGCCTCGAAAGGCATGAGCGTTAACGATTCCGAGTTCGGCGTACGGTTGGCCAAGGAGCACGACCGTACCTACCTCTCCCGTCTCCTTTTCCTCGCCGATGTCCTCGGTGACGAGGACGCCCATATCGGGGATTTCCACACACCTGACGTGGGAATGTACGTCGATGAATGGTCCCCGCACGTCGACGGCGGCGTCATCGCAGTCTCCAGCCACCGCGTTCCCGTCGGTGGTGCGTGGCTGCGCTACTACACCACCGAAGCGAAGGGCGCAGCCTACACCGGCAACCCCGAGGCCGATCCTTTCGATGAGTCCCAATGGGCCACCGACCTCGACCCGGAGGATATCCCCGAGCTCTTCATTGCTGTGGAGTCCCGCTACAGGGGCCTCGGCGCTGGGCGACGTCTCCTGCGCAACGCCTGCGACCTCGCCGAGGCGCAGCAAGCCCCGGCGATTTCGCTGTGGATTGAGCCGGAGAACACCGGCGCCCGCAAGCTGTATGAATCCGAGGGCTTTGTCGACATCGACGTCCCGGGCCGCCCGGATGCTCACGTGATGCTCAAGCGCTTCTAGCACCGCAAGCCAACAAAAGGTGTCAACTATACTCGACACCTTCGTCGGCGCGCCGACGGCAGCGCCAAGAGCGACGTTGCTCACCCGCCTATAACCTAGGTCGGGTCACAACGACCGTTTCCGTAGAACGCTGCACGTATCTTCGCGAAACGGATTACCTTCTTCGCACCCCTCGCAACGCACAACGTCTGCATGCCTCCATCGACGTGCTGGAGACATCTGCCAAAAGGCGTCTGGTAAAAGGCATCTGCCAAAAGGCGTTTTCACGGTTAAAAACGCCTTTCACTCAGGGCAGATGGCGTTTTTAGACCCAAAGATGCCTTCTACCAGATGCCTTTTGCGAGACACTCTCCTGACTTAGGCCAATGCAGTGCGGAAAAATCCCACCCCACCGCAGAAACCACCGGTGAGCAGCGCCAAGAATGACGCTGCTCACCCATCCACGACCTAAGTCGACTTTTAGTTGATAACGGCGATGAGGTCGCCGCCCTCCACCTTAGTGGCGGCGCCGATGGCGACGCGCTCGATGGTGCCATCCTTGGTGGCGGAGATGGAGGCTTCCATCTTCATGGCCTCGATGACGGCGATCTGGTCGCCGGCCTTGACCTCGTCACCCGGCTTGGCCGTCGGGTTCACCACGCCGGCAAACGGCGCGGCCACGTGGCCATCGTTGGATGGGTCGGCCTTCTCCACGGTGGCAACGGTGGACTCCACGTTGTTGTCGCGCACCTTGAGCGGGCGGATCTGGCCGTTGACATTGAGCACGACGTTGCGGATGCCCTTCTCGTCCGGCTCGCCCATCGCGTCAAGACGCAAGGTAATGGGCTTGAGATCTGCACGGTCGTTGGAGCCCTCCGGGAAGTGGTGAACAATGTAGTCCTTACCTTCTTCCAGACCGTAGAAGAAGACGGTGTCCGTCAGCGCCTCGGTGTTGCCGTAGGTGCGGCGGAACTCGTTGAACTCCTCGAACTGCTTCGGGAAGAGCAGGCGGTTGAGGGAAGCACGGCGCTCAGTGGAATCATCCGAACTCAGGTGCTTCTTCTCCTCTTCGGGGACGGGCTTGACGGTGACGTCGCCAGGCGCGCGGCCTTCCAGGACCTTGTCGCGCAGCGGCGGCCAACCACCCGGAGGCGTACCGAGCTCACCGCGCAGGAAGGCGATGACGGAATCCGGGATGTCGTACTTGGTGGGGTTGGCCTCGAAGTCAGCCGGGTCTACGCCAGCGCCCACAAGGTGCAGGGCGAGGTCACCGACCACCTTGGAGGACGGGGTCACCTTGGTCGGGCGGCCGAGCATCTCATTCACCGCAGCGTAGGTGTCCTCGATGATCTCGAAGCGGTCCTCCAAGCCCAGAGCGGTAGCCTGCGCGCGAAGGTTGGACAGCTGGCCACCTGGAATCTCGTGGCGGTAGACGCGGCCGGTCGGTCCAGGAATACCCTTCTCGAAGGGCTGGTAGAGCTGGCGGACGGCCTCCCAGTACGGCTCAAGGTCGGAGACGGCCTTGAGGGAGATGCCGGTATCACGAGAGGAGTTCGAGAACGCCGCGATGATGGCGGACAGCGAAGGCTGGGAGGTGGTGCCCGCCAGCGGTGCGGAAGCACCGTCGACGATGTCGGCACCAGAAAGCGCTGCCGCGTAGTAGGTAGCCAACTGGCCACCGGCGGTGTCGTGCGTGTGCACGTGAACCGGCAGGTCGAACTCCTTGCGCAGAGCCATAACCAGCTTCGATGCGGACTCCGGACGCAGCAGGCCCGCCATGTCCTTAATGGCCAGGACGTGGGCGCCGGTGTTGACGATCTCTTCGGCCAGCTTGAGGTAGTAATCCAGCGTGTAGAGCTTCTCATCCGGGGAGCACATATCACCGGAGTAAGCCATGGCGACCTCGGCCACGGTGGTGTTGGTCTCCAGGACAGCGTCGATAGCCGGGCGCATCTGGCTGACGTCGTTCAGCGCATCAAAGATGCGGAAGACATCCACGCCCGACTTGGCAGCCTCCTGCACGAAGCCGGTGCACACATCGTTGGAGTACGGCGAGTAGCCCACGGTGTTACGGCCGCGCAGCAGCATCTGGATGTTCTGGTTCGGCATAGCCTCGCGCAGCAGGTCCAGGCGGACCCACGGGTCCTCCTTGAGGAAGCGCATGGCCACGTCGTAGGTGGCGCCACCCCATGCCTCCACGGAGTAGAGTTCCGGGGTCATGCGGGCCACGGCTTCCGCCGCGGTGACCAGAGCGGTACCGCGCACGCGGGTGGCCAGCAGGGACTGGTGAGCATCGCGGAAGGTGGTATCGGTGACCGCCAGAGCATCCTGCTTGCGGATCTTCTCCGCCCACTTCTTCGGGCCCAGCTCCAGCAAGTCGTCACGGGAACCGCGCGGCAGCTCGGAGTTAAAGTCCAGATCCGGCAGCTTATCGAAGGGGCGCAGGGTGGTCGGGCGCTCGCCGTTCGGTTTGTTGACGGTCACGTCCGCGATGTAGTCGATGATGCGGCCAGATTCGTCCACGGCCGGCGGGGCCTTCAGCAGGTCCGGGTGCTCCGGAATGAAGCTGGTGTCCACGCGGGTGTTGACGAAGTCCGGCTCACGCAGCAGAGCGCGCAGGAAGCCGATGTTGGTGGCCACGCCGGCCACGGTGAACTCGTTGAGCGCGCGCTGCGCACGTGCCACGGCTTGTTCAAAGTTGACACCGCGGCAGGTCATCTTCACCAGCAGGGAGTCGAAGTTCGGCGAGATCTCCGCACCGACGGCCGTTGCACCGTCGAGACGCACGCCCGCGCCGCCCGGCGAGCGGTACTGGGTCAGCGTGCCGGTATCCGGGCGGAAGCCGTTGGAGGGGTCCTCAGTGGTGATACGGCACTGCAGCGCCGCGCCGGTGATGTGGATATCCTCCTGCTTGAGGCCCAGCTCCTCCAGGGAGAGGCCCGCGGCAATCTGCATCTGGGACTTCACGATGTCAACGCCCGTGACCTCCTCAGTCACGGTGTGCTCGACCTGCACGCGCGGATTCATCTCGATGAAGACGTGGTTGCCCTTCTCATCGACGAGGAACTCGACGGTACCGGCGCCTTCGTAGTTGATATGCTCGCAGAACTTCACGGCGTCCGCGCAGATGCGGTCACGCAGCTCCGGGTCCAGCATCGGTGCCGGGGCAATCTCCACGACCTTCTGGTGGCGGCGCTGCACGGAGCAGTCGCGCTCATACAGGTGCATGACGTTGCCCTGGGAGTCAGCCAGAATCTGCACCTCGATGTGCTGCGGGCGAATCACCGCGGTCTCAAGGTAGACGTGGCCATCACCGAAGGCGGCCTCTGCCTCGCGGGATGCCTCCGCGCACTTGGTCTTCAGCTCAGCCTCGTTCTCGATGAAGCGCATGCCGCGGCCACCGCCGCCGGCCACGGCCTTCACGAAGACTGGGAACTCAAAGTCCTTGGCGTATTCCGCCAGTTCGTCGACGTCCGTCGAGGGCTTCGAGTCCTTCAAAGTCGGCAGCCCTGCTTCCTCGGCCGCAGCCACTGCGGCGGCCTTATCACCGGTCAGGTCCAAGGTCTCCGCGGTGGGACCGATGAATTTAATGCCGTTATCACGGCACGCGCGGGCCAAATCAGCACGCTCCGAAAGGAAGCCATAACCCGGGTAAATGGCATCCGCACCGGACTTCTTGGCGGCGCGAATAACCTCATCGATATCGAGATAAGCCTTAACCGGCTGACCCTCAGTACCAATACGCACGGCCTCGTCCGCGAAGGCACGGTGGAAGGAGTTGCGGTCTTCCTTGGGATAAACTGCAACGGTCTTGGAACCGACCTCAAAGGCGGCGCGGAAGGCACGCACGGCAATCTCACCGCGGTTGGCCACCAAGATCTTAGAGAAGGACTTGTGGGCGGTATCAGACACTAGGAGTGATCCTTTCAGATAGGAACAATACGAAGACAAGGATAGTGTCCGAGGCGACAACGCGGGCGAGAATCGACATATAGGTCAACAGATTTCAATTAGGTTCTCGCCAGAATTCTAGGCACACCCCTAGATGGCTCGCCCCCCTTCATGCGCAGCTACCCTTCCCCCTTTAAACATGCAGCGGCCAAATAGGAAAGGATTTACTTCGCTTTTAAAAAAATATAAACCTATTGACATGTTCCACCCCCTGTTTCTATCCTTCAATCAGGTTCATAACAACCAACTTCATCTTTCATCCCAAAGGCCTCACGGTGAAGATAGAAACGAGCACATGAACTCAGTCACCATATCTAGGGTCCACAAGTATTTGGGCGAGGGCGCCCAGCGCACGCATGTTCTCAAAGGCACAAGCCTAGAGGTTGATGAAGGTGAGTTTCTCGGGATTTCAGGAAAGAGCGGCTCCGGTAAAACCACTCTCCTGCGCGCGATCGCGGGGCTTCTCCCCACTGATGAGGGCTCAATCTCGGTCTTCGATACCTGTGTATCCACCGCTGATCCCAAGGAACTACTTGCCTTGCGCCGCAACACAATCGGCTTCGTCCACCAAGACGACCTATTAATGAATGAACTCACCGCGCTCGAAAATGTCATGCTTGTGCTTGCCGCAGCGGGTGTCGATGAGACGACGGCGCACGATAAGGCTTCCGAGGCATTAGCCCAAGTAGGACTTGCAGGACTCGCTCAACGATTTCCCGCAGAGATGTCGCGCGGCCAGTGCCAAAGAGTAGGAATCGCCCGAGCGCTCTCCGGGAACCGACGAATTCTCTTGGCTGATGAGCCGTCCGCTGCGCTCGATTCCGAGAACTCCCATAGCATTTTTCAACTATTCAAAAAGCTCGCATCAACCGGCACAACCGTGATAGCGACCAGCCACGATCCCATCATGCTGGACTATTGCGGCACGGCCTACACGCTGATCGACGGCCAGCTTGGGAAAGCAGCCCCGCATGCTCAATGAACTAATCACGAAAGTCGTGCATTCATCGAAACGGTATCGTTTCGGCGCAGCAGCAATCGCAGTGTGCTTAGGACTTTTCGCATTTGCTGTCTCGGCCGATCTCTTCATGACGTTGTCCCCGCAGCAAAAGGCGCAGTCAGAATTGGGAAACAACGCCGTGCGGGTGGACGTGCCTGTGTACACGCGGGCGGGCGTGGTTGAACAGACGCTGCCGCAACTTGATTCCCCCGAGAGGGGCTTTACTACCCAACTCGAGACTTACGATCTCTATGTCGATAGCAATCCTTCCACTTCCCTTGTCTACAAGGAGTCTCACTGGGAAGAGCAAGCTCCCGATTTTGGGTTGGCATTGGTTCAGGGCCAGTGGCCTAGTGATCCTGGCGAGGTAGTAGTCACCGAAGACGTGAACCTCAACGTCGGAGAGCACACAACTGCATTCAACGGCACTCTACCGCTCCGCATCGTTGGCGTTGTATCGAATTCCTTCCACAGCCAGGAGAAAGCGGTGTACGGCGCATCGGGAACATGGAACACCATCGACGCCGACGCTTATTCCATGACCTCCGCTTCGGTCCGGCCGATTGTTTTCGGTTCCGAAGGAAAGACTCCTGCAGCCCTCACCGAGTTCATTAGGAGTCAGATCGGGGATGCAGACCTCGTCGATCACGCCGCGCTTGACGACGCTTTCTCGACCTCGCTCCTCACCCGAGAAAGCTTGCTCGCAACGCCGCCTTCAGGATTCGCCGATAGCTATTCCTTCTTCTTCGGCCTGTTTGCCGTTGTCATACCGTGTGCTTTGATCTTCTTTTTGTGGCGAGTCACGTACCTAGTTCTTCACCCGTTGAACCGGCGGTTCTTCGAGCTAGGAATCTCCCCCTTCCTGTTGTGGAAGTCCAGCACATCCACCCTGCTTCGTTCAGCCCTGATGTACTCCGTCTTAGGCCTCGTTGTAGGTGCAGGCCTGGCGCAATGTGCGCGCCCTTTCATTTCTGGACTTGCAGGGTTGCCTGATCCTGGAGTCCTCATTCCGTGGAAATGGTTAGTGCTTCTTCTCGCTAGCTCGCTAGCAGCACTCCTGATTGGCGGTATTGCCACCGCGCCGTCGACCCAGCCGCATCCGTTCTGGAAAGATATCCCGCTGCCGGCCCTATCGGCATCATTCTTGCGTTGGAGTGCTATTGCTATAGTCCTTGTGGCCGCACTCTTTACGGTCGCTTCAGCACTGCTGGGGCCAGACGTGTTCGAAACCTGGGCGCCATTGCCAACCGTGGCATTGTGCATCGTCTTTTCTCTTTTTCTCGCCCGCTGTCCGCGAACCAGCCGGCCCTACACTCCAACAGGCGTGGCCCTGAGATTTGCAGAGAAGCACCGGCAGCTTATTGGCACGGGTCTGACGTTGTTGGTCCTGTGCATGGGAACCGCCGTGTTTAGCAGTTCGATGTCAGCCAGCTTCACAGCCAGTGAGAATGACAGTTTGACGTCAACGATCGCCCCAAACCAGGCACACATTTTAGAGAAGACAGATAGCGGGCTTTCCACGCGTGCCGAATCCGTCCAGCACGTAGCCACTGTGTTGGGGGTGCCCGCCCCAGTTCGTGTTTCTTATGTCCAAGCCACACTGGACATGCCCACGGAGATGTCGGGGACCTTTGGCGTACTGAGCGTCGAATCCGTTCATGACGTAGAGCAACTCTTAGACCGAGAGCTTACTGCCTCAGAAAAAGAAGTCCTTAAGACTGGGGCATTAGTCCGCGATCACAGATTCATCGACCAAGACCACGTTTCAATCAGCACAAGCAAGAATTCAGGCCACTCATCACTTTCAGCACTGAGTATGGACTTCGGGCCACACTGGGAGAAGCTAGCTGGAGGATTTATCCTCGCATCCACGGCGCAAAAACTAGATGCACCGGCAGGTAGTACACAATGGGTCTTTACGGGTCTCCAGGAAGACCAAGAAAAGCGCTTTCTTGATAGCGCTGCACAAGCCCATATCCCCCACGAGCTCGTACTACTGCCGCTGATTCAAACCTCTTCGACACCGCGGGCATTCTATATCAGTTTGGCAGCCGCGCTGCTCAGCGCGTTAGCCGTAACCTTTGTTTTCTCGCGGCAACTTGCTCGCGCTACCGAAGCAATCGAGACCACCTTCAAAGTACTAGGCCTCGATTCTTCCTGGCACCTAAGAATCGTTGTACTCACGACGGCCACACTGACATGTGTTGCGATCATTTCTGGCTGTCTCGCTGGAATCCTCCCACTCGCCGGAATGGTTTACGCAATGGGAGATGGCCTCACATTCGCCATCGATTGGAAGGCTCTTCTTGTTGCCGCAGGCGCAATAACACTGGGCGCTGCAAGCGGCGTTGGCATGACATGCCTTCGCTACGTGCAGCGCCCAGCGTCAAGCGCAACCGCTAATTAAATCTGCTTCGGCGGAACGGAGCGCTGCTCCTTGCCGTTGTAGGCAGACAGCGGGCGGATGAGGGAGTTGTTCTCGTTCTGCTCCACGATGTGTGCGGTCCAGCCGGTGATGCGGGCCATCACGAAGATCGGGGTGAAGAACTCGATGTCGAAGCCCAGGATGTGGTACGCGGGACCAGCCGGGAAGTCCAGGTTCGGCTGAATCTTAATGGAGGTGTTCTCGTACATGGTCTTCGCCATGTTCTCGTACATCTCCACCCACTGCTCCTGACCGTGGTCCTTGGCCAGCTCGCGGAAGGCAGCCTCCATGGTCGGAACACGGGAGTCACCGTTCTTGTACACACGGTGACCGAAGCCCATGACGAGCTCCTTGTTCTTGAGCTTGTTGAGCGTCCACTCCTCCGCCTTGGCCGGGTCACCAACCTCGAGGAAGTTCTTCATCACGGCCTCGTTAGCGCCACCGTGCAGCGGGCCCTTCAGGGCGCCGATGGCGGCGGTAACAGCGGAGTAGGTATCGGACATCGTCGAGGTCACCACGCGGGCCGCGAAGGTGGAAGCGTTGAAGGAGTGCTCCGCGTAGAGGATGAGGGACTTATCAAAGGCCTCGATATCGGAGCGCGACAGGGCCGGCGAGCCGTCCTCTTCGCCAAAGACCATCCACAGGAAGTTCTCCGCAAAGCCCTTCTTGCGGGAAGGCTCAATGTAGCCCTCACCGCGGCGACGGCGGATATCGAGCGCGACGATGGTCGGCAGCTTCGCCATGAGCTCCAGGGCGGTGCGGCGGATGTGCTCGGAATCCTTGGTGTACTCCTCCGGGTCCTGGGAGCCGATGAAGGAGACCGCGGTGCGCAGAACGTCCATCGGGTGGCAGGACTTCGGCATGGAGGTGATCAGGTCGATGAGGTGGCGGTCCAGGTGGCGCAGCGCCTTCTCACGAGCGGAGAAGCGGACCAGCTCATCCTGGGTCGGCAGCTCGCCGTTCCACAGCAGGTAAGCAACCTCCTCGAAGGAGCAGTAGCGGGCCAGCTCCTGCACCGGGTAGCCACGGTAGGTCAGGGAGTTGGTCTCCGGGACAACCTTGGACACGGCGGTCTCGTCGACGACAACGCCGTACAGGCCCTTGCGGATCTCTGGGGTTTCAGACATGGTGTTTTTCTCCTTTTATAGGGGTCTAGATTGAGTTCTAGGCCGTGGGGTTTAGTCAAAGGTGGGCTTGTAGCTGTCCTTGGAGTAGGTGAACACGCTCTGGTCAAAGGCGTTGTACTCGTCGTAGCGCACCAGCTCATACAGGCGGGAGCGGTGCTGCATGCGGTCGAGCCATTCCTCGGATTGCAGGCCGGTTTCCTGCATGTCGCGGAGGAATTCTTCGGTAGCACCCATGGCCACGCGCAGGGTGGATACCGGCCAGATGACGGCGTTATAGCCCAAGCCTTCGATGCGCTTGGCGGAAAGCAGCTCGGTCTTGCCGAACTCCGTCATGTTGGCCAGCAGCGGGGTGTCCACGGCGGCGCGGAACTTTTCGAAGTCCTCCGGCGAGTACAGGGCCTCGGTGAAGATGAGGTCCGCGCCGGCGTCGGCGTAGGCCTTGGCGCGCTCGATGGCCTCATCGATGCCGTGGATGCCGGCGGCATCGGTACGCGCACAGATGATGAAATTCTCATCGCGGCGCTCGTTGACGGCAGCGGTGATGCGGCGAACCATGAGATCCGTCGGCACCACTTCCTTGCCATCGAGGTGTCCGCAGCGCTTCGGGTTGACCTGGTCTTCCAGGTGGCAGCCAGCCAAGCCGGCGTCCTCCAGCGCGGCGACGGTACGGGCGGCGGACATGGGTTCGCCGAAGCCTGTGTCGGCGTCGACAAGCACAGGCAGGTCCGTGGCGCGGGCGATGTGCCCGGCGCGCTGCGCCACCTCAGTGAGGGTGGTGAGACCAATGTCCGGCAGACCCAGATCATTAGCCAGCACCGCGCCGGAGACGTAGACGCCGCCGAAGCCGCCGATGTCCTGGATGAGCCGCGCGGTCAATGGGTTGAAGGCGCCCGGCAGCGTGGTGATTCCCGGTGCGTTCAGCGCCTCGCGGAAGCTCTTGCGCTTGTCTGCGTTGCTGATAGTGGAGCCAAATAGGCCAGCCATTTAGAACAGTCCCTTCGGGGTCTCGGGTGCGGTGGCGATGGCCTCGTCGGTGAGGCGAACGTTGAGCTCGCTCAGGTCGGTGAGGTTTTCCAGGTTCTGGGCGGCAGCGAGGAAGCGCTCCTGCTCCTCCTCCGACACCTTGCCGGCGGCGAGCTTCTTGAACTTGTTGATGTACTCCTCGCGGCCGAAGGGGCGGGCGCCGAGCGGGTGGGCGTCGGCCACCGCGCGCTCGTCCTCGATCACGGTGCCATCCTTGAAGGTGATGACGGCCTTGCCACCGAAGGCCTTCTCGCTGAGGTCGTTGGAGTGGTAGCGGCGGGTCCACTCGGGGTCCTCGACGGTGGAAATCTTGTGCCACAGGTCGATGGTGTCCTGGCGGTGCTTGCGCTCGTCGGAGTAGGAGGTCTCGTAGTCCCACTCGCCGTCCTGCAGTGCCACGGCGAAGATGTACATGATGGAGTGATCCAGGGTCTCGCGGGAGGCGTTCGGGTCCATCTTCTGCGGGTCGTTGGCGCCGGTACCGATGACGTAGTGGGTGTGGTGCGAGGTGTGCAGGACGATGGACTCGATGTCCTCGGTCTTCAGTCCCTTCTCCGCGAGCGTCTTCTTAAGTGCAAAGGCCATATCGATCGGGGCCTGTGCCTGGTACTCCGCGGAGTGCTCCTTGGTGTAGGTGTCCAGGATGGCGCGCTTTTCCTCACCCTCCGCCGGCAGCGGGACGGTGTAGGTGCGCTCCGGGGAGTGCAGCATCCACGCAATGAAGCCGTCCTCACCTTCCCAAATCGGGGCCGGGGCGCCCTCGCCGCGCATGGAGCGATCCACTGCCTCGATGCCCATCTTGCCGGCAAAGGCCGGTGCATAAGCCTTCCAGGAGGAGATGAGGCCCTTGCGGGACTGGCGGGTAGCGG